>JAGVHJ010000158.1 GCA_020056645.1 Desulfobacterales bacterium | reverse complement strand
GCCGGCTCCCCTGTTCTCAATATCCTATCCCGTCAGGTATGTGGCCTCATTTACGTACCCCTTTTTTTATCCAGCTTGGTGCTCCTGAGAAATGGAGAAAAGGGGGCGCTCTGGATTTTTTTTCTTCTTCTGACCGTCGCCGCAGGCGACACGGGCGCCTATTTTTCGGGAACCTATTTTGGAAAACACAAGCTCGCGCCCCAGGTGAGTCCGGGAAAAACCGTTGAAGGCCTGATCGGAGCACTGCTCTGCATTCAGATTCTGGGAGGAGCCTATAGGTACTATTTCCTTCCGGAACTATCCTGGGTGGCGGGAACCATCCTTCTGCTCGTTCTGGGGATAACCGGCGTGGTGGGCGACCTCTTTGAGTCGGCCCTCAAACGGGAAGGGAATATCAAAGATTCGGGGAAGATCCTGCCAGGGCATGGCGGCATGCTGGACCGCATTGACGGTCTTCTTTTCGCTGGGCCGCTCTTGTATTACTTCAAGCTATCTTTTCTGGGCTAACCCGGAGAATGGATCATCCCCATGAAACGGAATGAATCACCCATATGAAGTCTTTAACCATACTTGGCGCAACCGGGTCAATCGGTAGAAACACCCTCAAAATCGTGGAGATGTTTCCGGACCGCTTTTGTGTGAAGGCCCTTGCCGCTGGCCGGAATATCGATCTGTTCGCCGATCAGATCAACCGCTTCTCACCGGAGGTGGCTGTCGTAATCAATGAAGAGATGGTCAGGGATCTGAAGGAGAGGCTGGGCTCCCACAACCGGACGCATATTCTCTTCGGGGAGGATGGCTATAAACAAGCGGCGGCCCATCCAAGCGTGGATATGGTTGTTTCCGCCATCGTCGGCGCAGCTGGGCTCTTGCCCACCCTCGCCGCCATAGAGGCCGGAAAAGAGATTGCGCTGGCCAACAAGGAGACCCTGGTCATGGCCGGCGAGATCGTGATGGCGCGGGCAGCAGAAAAAGGGGTTACGATTCTTCCGGTGGACAGCGAGCATAGCGCTATCTTTCAGTGCATTTCCGGTCAGCGGGTTTCGGATATCTCCAAAATCATTCTCACGGCATCGGGCGGCCCTTTCAGGAATAAACCCGCGGAAGAGTTCAAAGATATCACCCTGAAAGATGCGTTGAAACATCCCACCTGGCAGATGGGGCGAAAGATCAGCATTGACTCGGCGACCCTCATGAACAAGGGCCTTGAGGTGATTGAGGCCAAGTTTTTATTTGGCGCGCCTCTGGAAAAAATAGAGGTGGTGGTGCATCCCCAGAGCGTGGTGCACTCCATGGTTTCCTATGTGGATGGGGCGGTGATCGCTCAGCTTGGCGTCCCTGACATGAAAGGGGCCATTTCTTACGCCCTTTCGTATCCGGAACGTCTCACGTTGAATCAGCCCCTGCCCGAATTCTCCACCATCGGCGCGCTTACCTTCGAGAAGCCGGATATTAAAAAATTTCCGTGTCTGGATTTGGCCTATCAGGCCTGTAAAGCCGGGGGAACCCTCCCGTGCGTGATGAACGCGGCCAACGAGATTGCGGTCACGGCGTTCCTCAATGAGGAAATTTCTTTTATTGAAATACCAGCGATTATTGATAAGATAATGACCCGCCACCAAGGGATTACAACCCCTGGGCTTTCCGATATCCTCTATGTGGATCAATGGGCCCGGGAGGCAACTTTGAAGTGGATCCGGGAAAAACAGAGAGCATGATGAGGGATTTGACCAGATGACAACGAACATCGTCGCGTTTGCAGTTGTTTTAGGCGTGTTGATCTTTATTCACGAGCTGGGCCATTTTCTCATGGCCCGCTTTTTCGGCGTGGGGGTCGAGCGCTTTTCCCTGGGATTTGGACCCAAGGTGTTTGGGAAAACCGTGGGCCGCACCGACTATCGGTTTTCGGCCATCCCCCTGGGCGGTTATGTGAAAATGGTGGGGGAGGAGCCTGATTCGGAGGTCGCTCCCGAGGATATTCCCATCTCGTTCACCCACCAGTCTGTGGGCAAACGGATCGCCATCGTGGCTGCGGGACCGCTCTTCAACTTGGTGCTGGCGATCCTGATTTTCTACTGTTTTTTCCAATATTATGGCGATATGGAAATCGCCGCGGTCGTTGGCGTGGCCGAAACAGGAAAACCGGCCCATAGTGCGGGCATGAAAGAAAAGGACCGGATTCTCAAGATCAACGAAACGCCGGTCGAAAACTGGGACCGTTTGACGGAGCTCGTTTCATCCGCAAGGGGCGCCTCTCTCTCGATAACCATTGAGCGGGAAGGGAAATCCCAGGTCATTGAGGTTCGACCGGAATTATCGCCGGTAAAAAATATGTTCGGCGAGGAGGTCGAGAAATACGTGATCGGCATCCGGCCCTCTGGAGAGATGGTCACCCATAGCCTGAACCCCTTTCAAGCCTTTTCGGAAAGCATTAAAAAAACATACGAAATAACGAGCCTTACCTTTATCGTGATCGTGAAAATGGTTCAGGGTACGGTTTCCGCAAAGGAGCTGGGCGGCCCCATCATGATCTACCAGATGGCTGGAGAGCAGGCCAAGGCGGGCCTCGCCAATCTGATCTATTTCATCGCGTTGATCAGTATCAACCTCGCCATATTGAATTTTCTTCCCATTCCGGTTCTGGATGGGGGGCACATCGTGTTTTTCACCATTGAGGCTATCAAGGGGAGCCCGGTGAGCATGCGAGCACGGGAAATCGCCCAGCAGGCGGGTTTTTTCATTCTTTTTCTACTGATGGTGTTTGTGTTTTACAACGATATCACCCGGGTCCTTTCCAAAGGATAGGGGGCCGGGCATGAGGCGAAATCGGATTTAAGATAGGGGATCGGGAGCGGGGAATATGATCAAAAGACTTGAAATAACACTTAAAAAAGATCTGGCCGATGCGGAAGGCCTGACCCTTAAGAAACGGGCTAGGGACTACTTCGGCATCACGCTTCAGGATGTCAGGACCATCACGCTCCTCACCATTGAGGCGGACCTGACCGAAGAGAATTTTTCAACAATTCAATCCCGGATCTTCACCAACCCCGTAACCCAAGTCTCCTCTTATGAGCCGCTTCCGGAGCCATTTGACTGGTGCATCTGGACCGGGTACAGGCCGGGCGTGAAAGACAATCCTGGAAGCACCGCCGTTGAAGCCATCGAAGACATGCTCCAAATCCGCTTCAAAAAAGGAGAGGCGGTCTATACCTCTAAACGATATTGTCTCCGGGCCGAGGGCCTTTCGGAAGAGCATGTGAACCGCATCGCCGGAGAACTGATCGCCAACGACATCATTCAACAGTGGCGGATCTACAGAAAAGAGACCTGGAATCCCAAGGAGGGAGTGGGTTTCATCTGTCCCAAGGTCATGTTGAACCATACGCCCACCGTGACCACGATTCCCATTTCAAGCGATACAGTTCTCCAATCGATCAGCGACGAGAGGAATCTCGCGTTGAACCCCAACGATATTCCGGTCATCCGTTCTTATTTTTTAAGGGAAGAGGTGAAAGCGGAGCGGAAAACGATTGGCCTCACGGACCCAACCGATGTGGAGATCGAATATATCTCCCAGGCGAGAAGCGATCATTGCAATCACAACACCTTCCGGGGCCTTTTCCGGTATCAGGATGATGTCGGCGCTCCGGTCGTTATCGAAAACAACCTCTTTAAAACTTACATTGAAAAACCCACCTTGGAACTGAAACATAAGTTGCCGTGGGTGGTCTCCGTGCTCTGGGATAACGCCGGCGTGGGCCGGTTCAACGAGACCAGCAACTACGTCATCACCGGAGAGACCCACAACTCCCCTTCCAACATGGAGGCCTATGGCGGAGCTATCACCGGCATCGTGGGTGTCTACCGGGACCCCCTGGGAACCGGACTCGGCGCAAAACTCATCATGGGGAGCTACGGCTTCTGCACCGGTTTCAGGGATTATGCCGGCGACCTGAAACCCAGGCTTCACCCGCGAAGGCTTCTCGATGGGGTCATTGAAGGGGTGAAAGACGGCGGCAACAAGAGCGGTATTCCCACCCCCTTTGGCCAGGTCTATTTTCATGATGGGTACATGGGAAAATGTCTGGTTTTTGTGACAGCCCTTGGCGTCATGCCAGCCCAGGTGAACGGCCGGGTTTCAGATCAGAAAAAGACATCGCCGGGAGACCTCATCGTCATGAGCGGGGGCCGGGTGGGGAAAGACGGCATCCACGGGGTCACCGCCTCATCGGAAGTTTTCTCCGAACACACCCCCGCAGGTCATGTTCAGATCGGCGATCCTTACACCCAGAAGAAAATGCACGATTTTATCCTTGAGGCGAGAAATCAAGGCCTCATCGCTTATATCACCGATAATGGCGGCGGTGGGCTTTCGTCGTCGATAGGGGAATCGGCCAGAATCTGTAACGGGTGCGAGGTCTATCTGGAAACCGTCCCTTTGAAATACGAGGGGCTTGACCAGTGGGAGATCTGGGTCTCCGAATCTCAGGAACGGATGACCATCGCCGTGAACACAGAGAATATTGAACAATTTCTTACCCTTTCAAAAAAACATGCCGTTGAAAGCACCGTTATCGGCAAATACACCGATTCGGGTAAGCTCCACATTCAGTATAAGGGCCACACATGCGCTTATGTGAATATGGATCTCCTCTCCTCTGGATTTCCCCAGTGGGAATTTGAAGCGGTATGGGAATCGCCCGAGAGGCGAGGGCTTCTGGAGCCGGTATTTCATGAACCCAAGGATTACCGGGCCTTGATTCTCGATATAATGGCCAGACCCAATATCTGTTCCAAAGAGTGGATCGTGCGGCAGTATGATCACGAGGTCCAGGGAGGATCGGTGATCAAACCTCTGGTGGGCAGGAGTCGAGACGCCGCAAGTGACGCTGCGGTGATCCGGCCCCTCCTCGATTCGGAGAAAGGCCTCGCATTTTCTCAAGCCCTGATTCCCGCCTACTCTAAAATCGACGCCTACCACATGACCGGCGCAGCCATCGACGAGGCGGTGAGACGGATCATCGCCGTTGGGGGAAATCCGGATCATATCGGTGGTGTGGACAATTTCTGCTGGCCCGATATCAAACACCATCCGGAAAAGAATCCGGACGGCAAATTCAAGGCGGCCCAACTGGTAAGATCTTGCCGGGCGTTAAAAGATGCGTGTATGGCCTACTCACTGCCCCTTCTATCGGGTAAGGACAGCATGTATGTGGATGGGTATCTGTCGGGGCGTTATGGCGAGTCCCGGAAAGTATCGGCGCTGGAAACCATGCAATTCTCGGCTGTATCCCTCGTGGATGATGTAAAAATGTGCGTGACGATGGATGTCAAGTGTCCGGGCGATCTTGTCTATGTGATCGGGCTCACACGGAACGAACTGGGCGCCTCCGAATATTATGAGCATCTGGGGTTTACGGGCCGGAATGCGCCTGAGGTCAAGTTTGACCATTTTCCGGCGATTTATAGATCTCTGCACAAGGCCATTCAAGAGAACCTGACGGCCTCTGTTCACGGTGTTTACAGGGGGGGGCTGGGCGTGCATCTTTCCCTTGTCGCCATGGGAGGAGACAGGGGGGTGAGCATTGAGCTCAGCAAAATACCGGTTCAAGGGGTAATAAGAAACGACAAAATTCTTTTTTCAGAATCCCAGGGCCGGTTTATCGTGACCATCGCTCCTTCCCATAAGGAGGCGTTTGAAAAGGTGATGGGAAAACACCCCTGTTCGTGCGTGGGAGAGGTCACGGAAAAACCAGAAGTGGCGATTCAAGGGGTTTCCGGAGAGAAGCTCCTTGGCGTTTCCATTCATGAATTGAAATCGGCCTGGAAAGGTCCCTTTGGAGAATTGATATGAAGCGACAGGTGAATGTACTGGTATTGTCAGGCTTCGGGCTGAACTGTGATAATGAAACGGCCCATGCGTTTGAACTGGCCGGGGCACGGGCCAGACGGGTTCATATCAATTCAATTATAGATGAATCGGCCTCGTTGAACGATTTCCAGATTCTTGTTTTTGGGGGGGGGTTCTCCTGGGGAGACGACCATGGCGCAGGTGTGGTTCAGGCGGTCAAGCTCAAGACCCATGCCGGCGAAAAAATTCAGCAGTTCATAGCGGACGGAAAGCTGGTGATCGGAATCTGTAATGGATTTCAGACCCTCGTGAATATGGGGCTTCTTCCTGGATTCGATCAGGACTACACATCCCGGTCCGTTGCCCTCATTCATAATGATTGCGGTAATTTCCGGGATCAGTGGGTTCATCTGACTGTGAATCCCAATTCGCCATGCGTGTTCACAAAGGGTTTAGGTTCCATGGAGCTTCCAGTTCGTCATGGGGAGGGGAAATTTTTCGCGGAACCGGCCGCCATCGACCGGCTTGAAAAAAATAATCAGGTGGTGCTCCGTTACGGCAACGGCACGGGCATGCCTGCGAAGGGTCAATTCCCGGAAAACCCCAACGGATCGATCAACGATATCGCGGGGATCTGTGATCCCACAGGCCGGGTGTTCGGCCTCATGCCCCATCCAGAGGCCTTTAACCATTTCACCAACCATCCCGCATGGACTCTCCAGAAAGAGATGCGAAAACGGGAAGGAAAGCCCATGGATGTGACCCTAACAAGCGGGGTGAATCTCTTCCGGTGTGGGGTCTCCTATATGGAAAAGCTTTGAAAAAAGAGACGAACACGGAGGGCGCCCCATGCGCTCAGCTCGTGATCGAATGAGAGGGCGGGGCGCCTTCCCTCTTAGGACTCATTACAAAATAACCTGAATATCTTCAGGTCATCTTTGTACGATTCTTACTCGCAAAATACTCGACATAGAGCGGCTATGCCTGCGGTTTTGCTCAATCGAATCGAATAAATTTACCCTAAATCTGAGCGAAATTTTGTCCACTATAATTTGTAATGAGTCCTTAGTGTATAGAAAAAAAGACTCCCTGCGTGGTAAAAAAAGATACACTATCTGCGCCTGGTCGTGGATTCGTTCGTTCTATTCATTATCAATTCTTAAAAAAATTCTATAGTTACCCAGGGGAATCGCATGTAGAATAGGGCTTGGTGAGTGATT
>JAGVHJ010000463.1 GCA_020056645.1 Desulfobacterales bacterium | reverse complement strand
GCAGCGATTCATCAAGATGGCGAAAAGCCCGTTTTGTTTGTTCCCTATTTTTTTCGGGAGCCTCTTGGCTTGTTGCTGAACTGGCTAAAACAAGGCCATACTGAATAGTTACAAAAAAACAACACTTCTAAAATAGGTGAGGGGAAATGACATCTCTTAAACCAGACTCCGATGGCGCGAGAGCGAGGATTCTTGAAGCCTCCCTTGATCTTTTTTCAGATAAGGGGTTTCATGCGACCACGACGCGAAAAATCGCCCAGAAAGCGGGCGTGAACGAAGTAACGCTATTCAGGCATTTCAATAACAAAATGAGCCTGTTCAAGGAGGTTCTGGGTGAGATTCAAAAAGTCGGGTTTGATTCAGATAGAATAAAAGATATGGACATTGATCCGGGAGATCTCATCCGGCTTGCTGTTGAATACATATTTGAGATATTTGAAAATCATCCTCGAGAGATCCGCCTCTTAAACCTGGCGCTATTGGAAAATGTTGAAGGGTTTGAAGAAGATTATGTGGTCATACACGCAAACACGGCGCTGGATTTTATCGCAGATGCTTTCAGAAAACTTCAGGATCAGAAAAGAATCTCATCCAGAGAAATTCCGGAGATACTGGCCCAGATGCTCTTGAGCCAGGTCCTGGAGATGGCGGCCCAAAGGATTGTCCGGAAAAATACCCCGCTCAAGAAATATGACCGCGCGACCTTATGTAATTCCATTATCCATCTTTTTATGTCGTAGATCGTAACTGAAAGAAAACATCATTTTTACAACCATTTATGCATCAGCCTTGAAGATATGTTTTCTGGATCCGACCGTAAAAAAATGCCTTGACACTCAATCTATATGTAAGTACATACTTACAGGTAGTTCTGCATGATTTAACCCGATCCCCAAACACCTTTCAAACGTGAAGGAGAAAAGAGATGTCTTAGGGCCAAAAAAGTAAACCTCGTTTTTAAAAAAGACCGACGTTATTGGAAACAAATATCATTATAAACAGAAAAAGAGGTGATTATAGTTAACCGTTCTCGATCGAACAAGAACACTATAATAAGGAGAGTAGGGATGCATTTAAAACCATCGCAAAAGAAAGCTCACACAATGGGCGCTCATTTGAGCCGTTCTCTTTTAATCCGGTTTATTACGAGCGCCTTTTTGATTGTTGGTCTGCTGTTTAACGGATGTAACTCCAGAGAGTCTGATTCCTCCCTTTCCCCAGCCGGAGAAATGACGCTGAAGTCTTCCGTAAACTCAGATGACATCACGATCGATATCAACCACAAAGGGCTTCCGGATCTCTATTCCAACCTGGGAGAGGCCCCCCTTTCATCTGATGAGAATCCCGTCCATCTGGATGGCCATAATCCTTTTTTGCCTTTTCCAAGCGATGTCTTTGCCTATAGGGATGAAACATCGCCCACCGGCGTGCGTCTAAAAATCACGAATGATATGTTTCCACCTGAAATAAAAACAATATTGGAGAAAATTCCCGAAAGCGTTCAGATGGATGCGTTATACAAAGAACCTGATGGGGCCGACGTGGATGGTTTTTCTATCTCAACCAATGTCCTGTTTGAGTTTGATCGTGAAGTGGACCCCGCCTGGGTGGGTGATGTCGACGAAAACGTGGCCCGTGACGGCGGGGAGACGTTTTATCTGATGGATCTTACAACCGGTGAGTTTATACCGGCCCTGGCCAAGGAGAGCCATTTCGCCAAAGACCCCCACAGAACCACCAGAGATTATGTGATGCAGGTCATGGCCAGGAGAAAATTTGAGCATGGACGGCGATACATGGCGTTTGTCACCAAGAATTTCAAGGACAAGAATGGCAATGATTACTCCTGCACCAGTGGATTCGAGAAAGCGAAATCAAAAGACGGCTCCCCCATTTCCGAATTCTATGAACCGTGGCTGGCATACCTTGAATCGGAGAAAGGCATCGACAGAAACGAAATCCTCACAGCCACCATTTTTACCGCCAGAAGCAGGCAATCCTCCATCGGACCGATTGTGGATATTTACAAGACCGTTTTACAAGATGAATTTACAGAAGAACATATCCGCATTCACAACAACATGTATTTCCCCTATATAAATCTGGAACGCATCGTATACGGAAGAATTAATATGCGGGATTACCGCGATGAAGAGGGGGTCATTAACTACAAACCCGGATTTAAAGGGACGAGGGATAAAGAGGTGTCGGACTGGGTTCCCTTTCTCCTTTTTATCCCGCACCATTCCTTCCCCAAACCCTATCCGGTGAACATTGCGGGGAGCGGAATCGTCATGTCAAAAGAAATGATGAGCATTGTGGCGATCGCCAACGCATCACTGGGTGTCGCGACAATGTCAATCGACTGGCCCTCCCATTGGGAACGGCATGCCGCAGAAGGCTGGTCGGTTTTGGAAGGCATCGGGTTTGTTCCCGGAGGCATCAAGAAAGACGCGGCGGATATGCCGAAGCTTTTATCCATGTTCATGCAGATCCCCATCGATATCATGTCAACTTATAGAGTACTGAAGACCTATTTCGCAACATCTGATGAAAAAGGGATCAGGGACCTGGATACGACCGATTTGTCGTATAGCGGTTACTCTCTGGGCGTACTGAGCGGAATCTCCGCGGCGGCGTGTATGCCGGATCTGAAGGGTGCCTTCATGTCTGTTGGATCGGTGAACTTTTGCAAGCTGTTAAGCTCCGGCAGATTTCTTCTTGGCGGACCCAGCATGGCCATGCCGGAAGGCTTGGGAGGGGCATGGTATGCGCTTGCCATGACCGCCATTGTATCCCAAAAAGGAGATATGTTCGATGGTCTGCAATTCGCGGACGGTTTCAGAAAGGGGGTTCCTGAAATGGGCGCGGGACCACGTCCCCTTATGGCGACATATGGCAGAAACGATGGGTGGGTAACCGCGGAATGCGGCGTTTCCCTTATGGAAATAGCGGGCCTTCCGCTCATTTATGGCCAGGAGGATATAGAACCCTATGACTGGAACGGTTTTCTTGATAATTTTATCGGCAGGGGCGTTGAAAACAACCTCGCGGAATATGATAATTACGGAATGGCGGAGGTGACTCTTTTCAACAATGACTTCAAAATTAATGAAACCTTTGAGAGCCTTGGAATTCCCCAGGCGCTTTACAGCCTGACAGGACACGACTGGTATGACATATCAGGCACCCTGGAGCATGCGATGAATGCGTTTAACGGTCCAACTTTCTACTTCCTGATGAATTTCATTAATAATGTCCAAGGTGAAGGAGGCTCCGACGATTTTTCTACCGCCGCAAAAGATTTTGGGAGATTGATGGAAAAAGGCTCATTATAACGGATTTAGATTTGGGGCCTTATTAATCATATCGTATAGTTAGGGGGCTATTCCCAGAAAGGGAGCCCCTAACGCTATAACTCGATCTTCAAGTTTTTAGGAAATTTGTTCAAATCCAAGGCGGAAAAAAATTTTGACCGCAGGAATACATGAGATATTTCGAGGATCAAAATTTT
>JAGVHJ010000380.1 GCA_020056645.1 Desulfobacterales bacterium | reverse complement strand
TTCCTTGAAAACGCCATCCTCATACCGGGAGAGGGTGGGGTTTGAATAGGTGTACTCATACTTGCTTGTGGGGGTTTCGGGAGCGATGGTGGTTTTGGAAAGCGTCATCGTGATTTCACCCTGGATGGTGACCACCTCACTTGTCTTCATGTTGCTAATATTAATTATTTTTGCATTCTCCACATTGAAATCGCCCAGAGAGATTTTTGGATTCATGGCGTTTTGCACTTGGCCGCTGACACTGGCCGTAAAATCGATGGTGGCCGCCTCTGGATCCCATCCGCTTGGGAAATGGCTCTTGGACCAGGACTGAACAAAACTGAAGGGCTGGGCATCCGTCTCTTCTTCTTCCACCTCAAGCTCGACTTCGTTGCTCGACACGCTGTTAACGGTCGCCTTGACTTTTCCCGACTCGGCGTTGTTGGGAAGGGTGAAATGGATCTCCGTATCGCTCCAGTAGGTGATCTCTGATAGCTCTTCTCCAGCAAGAGAGAGGATGCTTTCTTCCTGGGAGGTCCCAAAAGAGAGGCCTTTGAGCATGATTTCGTCGCCTGGCGCGGCGGGATTGGGAGAGATGGATGCAATGTAGGGCCCGGAGGATACGGTTACCTTGACATTTTTATCTTCCAGATAGCAGTTCATGATCAAAACGGTCAGGTAGACCGCGTCTTCTTTGAACGGAATCATGACGGTTTTCGAAATATCGGTTATCTCAATTTTCCCATCGGCAACCATATCTCCATAGGCGTCTTCAAGGAATGCAAAAATTTTAAGACCGCTGTCAGAGGAAGATAGAATCTCTCCCCCTTCCGCCTTGAAGAGAAGGGGAAAGGCTCCGGTGGCGTCCGAATCGGACTGGTCGGGAACTCTCATGTAAAAGGCGTAGCAGGAGAGAGGTTCAATCTTCTGGAATTCTACGGAAGGGCTGGTTTCAGGCTTCAATTCCTTGAAGCCTTTTGTGTCTGTTGTGTTCCATTGGAAGAGGGTCTTCGCAAGATGGTTCGGTCCGAATCCGTTTTGCTCCGTCTCTTCGCCAGATCGGAGGATGGCGTGTTCGCCGTGTTCGTATGCCCGGTCCAGGGCATACTCTTTGAACACTGCGGATAGCCCTTTCTTGAATATGGCGCTGAACGCCTCATCGGTGGCTTTCCGGTAGAGCTCCCTGTATTGAGCCGCAGCCAGGTCGAACTTATTCGCTGTCCAGGTGTTCATGTATTCAAACATTTGTTCGGTAAAAGCGAAACTGTTGTTGCCATACCGTTTGGCCACATAGGCGAAAAAATCTTGTTTGGTGTATTGCAGGGGGGCGGTGGGATCGTCCACGGCTTGATAGAGTCGTGCGTGTTCGTTGGGCCGCAACACCCGGACCGATGGGGCGGAAGGGCCGGTAATGGAGCCACCCGTGTTCTGATAGGTCTGGCCTATGGGGGTCGCCGTCCCTTCCAGGTAGGCCGCAAGGGATTTTTGCTGTTTTCTCACGTCATACCCGGCTTGAACAGCGTGAAACAGTTCGTGAATAATGATATTTCCTAAGGAAACGCCATACTGCTGGTTCAAATTTAGAAATTGGTCATAGTTGATATGGAGCTGACCCAGGGCGGATAATTGGTCGTCGTCCAGGAGGATGGTGCTGAAGGAACTTTGGTCTTCCGTATAGGTCCAGGAACCGTCGGCATAGGTAATGGAGCCTGCGGCGAAATGGGAGCCGCCATCATTGGGTCCAACGCCTCCGATCAGGTGAACCACACGGGCCTGAGGCGAAAGCCGCGGGTCGATATAAATTTTGGGGGAGCGGAAACCCGCCTCTGCGAGTGTCCGGCTCGTGTCCCATAGCACCGGCAGGATCTTTTCCTTTATTTCCACCTCGGTCATGGCGGTGTGGTTCACCACGGACCATTCGTAGGTTTTCCAGTCCAGGTCCGTGAGCCACACGCCTACGGCGATGGGGCTCGCGCCGCTTGGAGTGATCCCGCTCGACACCTGGATGATCTGAATGGATGGGTCTTCCACCACGGCTATCTCCCAGCCGTTCACCACGCCTGACACTTGGGCCTTAAAAAGACCCGTGGCCGCATCATAGACCCCGGCGATGGGATAGGCGATACCGGTTGTGAGCATGACCTTGAGCTCAAGCTTTCCTGTGTCAGTGACGCTTGATCCATCCACGGGAATGGAGAGGGAGAAGGTTCCATCCCCCATGAGCGCATCGTCTGACGAAGTGGTGATAAGGAGAACTTTGGAGACCAGGGCCTCGTTTTCATCAGCCATGCGCGATGGATCGGGGCTCTCTGTCAGCTTGATGGAAGCCTCTCCATTTAGCGCACCAACAGAGGTCGTAAGCGTACTACCGTCAGGGCCCTGAATGGTCGTGATAGGGCTGTTTTTATCGGATGAACCGCCCCCGTCTCCGCCTCCGCCACCGCAGGAGGTTAGAGGGAGAGTAACAACAATACTCAGGATAAGGATCAAAAGGCGTCTCATCGTACAGTTCCTCCTCTTTTTTTTGGGTCAGCTTTTTAAATATTTCTTTCAGTACACTATATGGCGATCGTTTGTCAACGGTGTGTACTTTCTGAACGAACGCTCAAAGTCCAAGCCACCACGTTAATCCTGGCAAACTGTTTGAGGCCTTCAGGCCGAGTTTTTGCCAGTTCAGCAAAAAGCCAAGAAGCTCCCGAAAAAAATAGGGAACGAACAAAACGGGCTTTTCCCCATCTTGATGAATGGCTGCTGAATAGTTACCCTGAATCAAGCTTACAAGATCTGACACCCATTTTATCTGGGGGCCCCACATGCCTTATCCTGGTTCACCATTTCAAGAAAAAGGTGGGGGCAGGGGGATGAAAAGGGTGTCGCCGCCTGTTCTCCGGGCAGTGTAATGGAAACACGATGGGAATGAAGGCCTAATCTATTAAAAGAGGTGCGGGTTTTGATATAATTCAAGGCCCGTGTCGGACAATATCTCTCGTCGCCCAGCACAGGATGGCCTGAAAGTTTGGCATGACGTCTGATCTGATGCTGGCGGCCGGTTATCGGTTCACAGGCGAGGAGAGAATAATGGGGACTGGAATCAAGAAGCGTGACTCGGGTTTTGCAAGGCGCTTTCCTGCCTGAACCTTCAGGCCTGTTTCGACCGCCTGCTTCGGGAGAGAGGGGGAATTCCCAGAAACATTCATCACCGATGGTCATATCAAACACGCCATGAACGACAACCAGATATGTTTTTTTCACCCGACGTTCTTCAAACTGCCGGGAAAACCAAGCAGCCACGCCCCGTTCAAAACTTAAAATCATCACACCGCTTGTTTCCCGATCCAGTCTATGAACAGGGCTTATACGGGATGATTTTTCATAACCGACTGCCTCGCACAACGCCCTATTATCCTCCATCTTACGGGAAAGAAGCGATAGAAGATCACGGCCCGATTCGTTGTGAACAGAGAGCAGAGCGGGCTTATGCGCCACAATCCAGCCTTTCCCGGCATCGATGATCTGTAAGTCGTCAACCATCATCACGCCTGTATCATAAAAAATCATTCAGAATCGTTTCCTGTAAATTGGCGGCCTTGATGAGATGAAAATTGCATCCTCACGCTATCCTATTCCGATCTTCCCAGGGCTTTAAGGACCGTAACGGCAAGCTCCTGTCGGGTAAAGGGTTTCTGGATAAAGTGCACGCCATCGTCTATAACGCCGTGATGAGCGATCACATTGGCTGTATAGCCGGACATGAAGAGACATTTGATGGTTGGATGCAATGTAAGGAGTTTTTTAGCCAGCTCTCGGCCGTTCATGCCTGGCATCACCACATCGGTGATGAGAAGATGGATTTCGAAAGGATGGTTGATCGCCGCCTCAACAGCTCTTTTAGGCGATTCGGCGGTCAAAACCGTGTAGCCAATCCTTTCGAGTATCTGTTTTGTGAGTTTCAGAATTGAAGGTTCATCCTCGACGACGATGATGGTCGCGGCTGAAGGTGCGCGGCTTTTATCGAGGGGGCCTGTTTCACGCCTTTCACGCAGGTCTTTTTTTTGGCATGCCGGAAGGTAGATCCGGAAGGTGGTTCCTATTCCAGGCTCACTGTATACAGTGATACGCCCTCTGTTTTGTTTGACGATGCCATAAACCGTCGAGAGCCCAAGTCCCGTTCCCTTGCCAATGCTTTTGGTGGAAAAAAAGGGTTCAAACAGCAACTCCAGGGTCTCCTTGTCCATGCCATGCCCCGTATCACTGACCATTAGAAGGACATATTCACCCGGGTCCATCTCCTCCTGCTGACCCCAGAAATCGGATGGGGAGAGGGTTACGGGACGGGTCTCTATCGTGATCGTACCCCCTTCTGAGATTGCGTCCTTTGCATTCATGCAGAGGTTCATAAGAATTTGGCTGATCTGGCTTGGGTCCATATTAACCCAGGGGAGGAACGGGTGAGGAAACCATCTCAGATTAACATCCTCATTGATAAGCCGCCGAAGCATCTTGAGCATCGCTTCAAGGGCTTCGTTTAGATCAAGAAACCGGGGTTGGATGGTTTGTTTGCGGGCAAAAGCAAGCAATTGACGGGTGATATCCGCAGAACGCCCCGCCGCGAGCTGTATTTCTTTTAAGTATTCCGTTACCGGATCACCCAGCGCCGTTTTTTCCATGGCAAGTTCGGTTGAACC
>JAGVHJ010000354.1 GCA_020056645.1 Desulfobacterales bacterium | reverse complement strand
TAGCGCAAGACGCCTTCGAAGCTCTCATCCGAAAAAAAGTAAATGTCACTTCACAAAAGGGCTTTTTTGCCACTAAAGCAAGGCCATACTGAATAGTTAGCGCCTGAACGAAAACCCTCTTTTTTCCCTATTTCTGCGTCAGGTTCAAATTTTAATCCTCGAAATACTTCTATGTATTCCTGCGGTCAAAATTTTTTTCCGCCTTGGATTTGAACAAATTTCCTAAAAACTTGAAAATCGAGTCTTAAGGGTATGACTTTGATTACAACATAACGTTTGATCCTATCCGACGCCAACCTCTATTTTGCAATTATCTTCTCGGGTGCTCTTTTTTTGGGGTTACAACATGCCGGTGTTGAGCTCGCCGGTGACATACAGCAGATTATAGGCCGCGATTTTAGTATCTATTTTTGAGGAGATGGCGTTGCTGATGGCGTTAATATAGGTGATTTCACCGTTTAGGATATCGAGAAGGGTCCGGTTTCCAAGGGTTCTCTCCTTTCTCGCAAGCACGAGAAACTCCGCGGCGATATTGGACTGGTTTTCAAGAAGGTTTGTTCTTTCCGTCAGGGTGTCCAGTTTCTGCCACGCGTTCCTCGCCTGTTCCTCTATCAAGTGCCGGGTCTCTTTGAGCAGATTTCCCGATGCGGCGGCTTCCGCAAGGGCCGCTTCGATGCCCGCCCTGTCTCCCATCCCGTTAAACAGATTCCAGGAAAGGGCGATCCCCGCCGATGTTTCATTTTTGTAGCCCTCGAATCCATCCGGATTGGTGCTGTAAATCTCTTCGGCGAAGAGGTTAAGCTTGGGAAGGAGTGTTGATTTTTGAACCTTCACTTCACTCTTATAAAGAGCGGTGTCGGCTTCGGCGATGGCGATATAGGGATTTTTGTTGACGGCCGTCTCAACAACGGCGTCGACCGACCGGGGCACCAGCCTTAACGGCGGGTTCTCGAGTCTTGAGATCATTTTATCGCTTAAGACCCTCTTGAAAATGGCTCGGAAACGGTTTCTCGCGATCTCCATCTGTCCTTCCGCTTCGGTGACAATGGCTTGGGCGCTGGCGAGCTGGGATTTGGCCTGTAGCACGTTGGAGGAGAGTCCCGCGCCTTTGTTCACCAGGGCCTCCTCGATGCCGGTCTGCGCCTTGATGTTCTCCTCGGATTTTCGATAATATTTGAGGGTCTCCCTGGCCCGGATCAGGTTGAGATAGGCCGTTATCCCGTCGATCAAGATCTTCTGCCGGGTGGCTTCATGCTCGAACCGGGCTTTGTCAAGCATGCTTTTCGATTTTTGAATGGTGTTTTTCGTCCGTCCGAAATCGGTGATGAGCTGGGTGGCCCGGAGGCTCGACTGTTGCCGCCACTCATCCGTGTACCCGGCCTCTTCATACCGGATCTTTTGATGGCCGCCGTCCGACGATAGGTCCAGCGCGGGCAGCCTTGAGGATTGGCTCTTTTTTACGGAAGCGTGCGCCCGGTTGATGGTCTCCTCGGAATATTTCACCATATCATGGGTGATCAGGAGTTCATCCAGAAGATCCCTGAAAAGAAGGGGTCCATTTTTACCGTTCCGGGGGCGATCCAGCACTTCGGCCCCCTCTTCAGGCAGGGGCCTCCTTTTTTCCTTTTTCTTTTCAGCACGCACCATGGATTTGCCCGCGCCAGCAGGAGGAACCGACGGAGCCGATGGCTCCCTGATTTTATCGGCGACGGTTATCGCCGGTTTCGATGTTTCTTCAGGTTTTTTACCTTCTATTGCCATTTCAGGTTTTCCGGAACGCGATTTGCCCGCTCTGGGGATCGCCTTTGCCACGGCATCCATTGCCCCGGTTTCAGCCGTTGGCATGTAAAAGAGAATGATGCCGGATCGTTTGAGCGCCTCACCCTTATCACGGGCTTCGTTTTTATCCGCGAACCGGCCCAGATAGACCCGGAACCATTCGTTTCCTGAAATCAGCCTCTTTTTATAATAGGCGTTGTATCCCAACTGTTTTAGCCGTTCCACTTCTTTTCCGGCTCGGCTTGTGGTCTGGAAGGAGCTCACATGCAGGGTGTAGCTCTTTTGATCCCCGGCGGAGGGTTTGAGGGCCTCTATCGCTGAAATGCGATCCTCTATCCGCCGGATCGATTTTTCACTGACATTCACGGTTCCCTGGAGTTCGGGAATGCTTTTCTTGGCCGCTTCAATGGATTCATATCGGCCCACATAGACCATGTACCAGCTGCCCTCTCCGTCAATGGGCTCATACTGGTAAAACGCATCGACGCCCCCATTTTTTAAATGTTCTGTTTCCGTCACGGCGCTTTTCATCTGCCTGTTGCAGCTCACCTGAAGGGTGTAGAAGGAGTCGGCCTGCGCGAGCCGGCTGTCGATCACGGCCTGAAAAAGCATCAGGAGTTGGATGATGAACAGGATGAAACGGATGTTGGAAAAAAGCCGTTTTTGTGTTAATCTCTTGTCGTTCAACTGATCGATTCCCATATGCCGTCACTTTCATGTTTCAAGAGAAGCCGTTGGCGTTTTTACTGAAATGGCTTTTTATCTGATCCCTATCCGCCCTTCCCTCAGCCGGAAGGGCTGCGAGAGGCGTTTCTGACCGATAAAAAGCAAGAAGGGTGCCATTGTTATTTTTTCGTAATAACATATTGATTTTGTATTTATTCTTCTACCATATCCCCCATTGACACCCGCTGGGCGGGGTCATTTTTTCAGGGCCGTTTCCAGCAGGTCCGGGAAAATATTTCTTGATCTGTTGAAGAGAGGTGGTCGCATGTTGAAAACCCTGTTGATCAAAAGCCGGTTTCCGGTGATAGGCGCTGGTTTCGTTT
>JAGVHJ010000295.1 GCA_020056645.1 Desulfobacterales bacterium | reverse complement strand
CCATGGTCCAAGATATCGATACGCCTGAAGACTGGGAAATGGCTGAAAAAATGTACCAGCTCCTTCACATGAGAAAATGAAAAATCTTTACATCAGAGCGGATGCGGATGCGAAAATTGGCGCGGGCCACATCATGCGGTCCATGGCCTTGGGACAGGCATGGTGTAAGAGGGGGGGAAAGGTCACCGTTTTCAGTTGTTGTCAAAGCGAACGATTAAGAGAGCGAATATGGAATGAGGGGTTTGAGCTGATCGACATTCCGAAGCCTTTTCCCCATTCTGAGGATCTCAAGGCGGTTACCGAGACAATTTTAAAGCGGTCCACGCCCACAATAGCCTCAATTTGTGATTGGGTTGTCATTGACGGGTATCACTTCACGGGCGAATACCAGAAAGCCATCCGGGATTTGGGGGTGCGGGTGATGGTGATGGATGACGATGCGCCTCTTCCCTTTTACCATGCGGATATCATTCTAAACCAGAATATCCATGCGCCCCATCTCTCCTACCCGTGCGACCCTGACACCCTAAAGCTTCTGGGAACCGATTACGTCCTGCTACGTCAGGAGTTCTTGGAATATCAAGGTGATACTCGAACCATCCCGGCGAAAGTTGAAAAAATTTTGGTGACCCTGGGGGGGAGCGATCCAGATAATGTAACGTCAAAAGTGGTTGGAGCCATTCATAGACTGGAACATTCCGGATTGGCGGTGAAAATCATCGCCGGCCCGGCAAACCCCCACATAGGAGAGTTAAGCGATCAACTTGCCGGAGCTGCCTTCAAATGGGAGCTCCTTCATGACGTTAAGAATATGCCGGAGCTCATGGCATGGGCGGATATCGCCATTTCAGCGGCTGGCAGCACCTGCTGGGAGATCTGTTATATGGGGCTGCCGTCGCTCCTGATTGTGGCCGCTGACAATCAACGGGAAATTGGCTCGGGTCTTGACAAAATCGGTGCGGCACTCTGCCTGGGGTGGCATGAAGCGGTGGATGAACAAAAAATATATGAAAAGCTTAAGTCGATCATTGATTCCTCGGATACGTTAAGGGCGCTTTCACGCAAAGCAAGGATGCTTGTGGATGGGAAAGGTATCGGGAGGGTCATGGCCCGGTTTTTCGGCCTTAAGGTTTTATTAAGAAAATCGATGCAAAATGATTGCGCCATGGTATGGCGGTGGGCCAATGATCCGCAAACACGCCACGCCTCTTTGAATGCCGATCCGATTCCATGGGAAGATCATGTTCGATGGTTTAATAAAATCTTATTAGAGAAATATAGCCGCCTCTATATATTGGAGTTGGATTCCATTCCTTTAGGACAAATTCGTTTTGAGAAAGAGACGGAAGATGCCTGGATGATTTCCTATTCGATTGCTCCTGAATACAGGGGTTTCGGGCTCGGAGCCATTATGGTGAGAAAAGGCCTCTCTCAAATGCTTTTGGGGAAGAATCACATGACGTTTATTGCGAAAGTGAAACCCGACAATCTTATTTCAAAGAAGATTTTTATGGATGCCGGGTTTAGGGAAATAACGAGGGCTTTTGATGTGAAAGAAAAAAGCTTCATTACCTATCAATTGGCATGCGCCAGAGAAGAGTGTGCCTGTGAATATTAAAATAAATCACAGAGCCATCGGCGCCGGCCATCCAGCCTATATCATCGCCGAGATGTCGGCGAATCATGGCAAGGATTTTAATCAGGCTGTTAAAATCATAGAGGCCGCCAAAGAGGCCGGAGCGGATGCTGTCAAACTTCAGACTTACACGCCAGATACCATCACCATCGATTGCGACAACGATCCGTTCAGGATTAAGGGAACGATCTGGGAAGGAAAAAATTTATATCAATTGTACAGCGAGGCGTACACCCCCTGGGAATGGCAGCCAAGACTGAAAGAAGTGGCGGAAACAATGGGAATGGATTTGTTTTCAACGCCTTTTGATGCAACCGCCGTCGAATTTTTGGAAAAGATGAATGTGTCTGCTTACAAGGTCGCCTCCTTTGAGGTCGTTGATCTGCCTTTATTAGAAAAAATCGGAAAAACCAGAAAGCCTGTCATCATGAGCACCGGGATGGCCTCCCTTTCAGAAATTGATGAGGCTGTTAGCGTTTTACGCAGATCGGGTTGCACGGAATTGGTGTTGTTGAAGTGTGTCAGCGCATATCCTGCGACGCCGCAAGAGATGAATTTAAAAACATTGCCCAATCTATCCGATACGTTTAAGGTTCCGGTTGGGCTTTCGGATCACTCCATGGAGATCTCGGTTCCTGTGGCGGCAGTCGTATTGGGGGCGTCGGTTATTGAAAAACATTTTACCCTGGCGAGAAGCCAAGGCGGACCGGATAGTTCGTTTTCACTGGAGCCTGGAGAGTTTAAAGCGATGGTCCAAGCGGTGAGGAACGCTGAGATGGCATTGGGCGAAATCTGCTATGACATCAGTGAAAAAGAAATGGAAAATCGGACGTTCAGGCGATCTCTGTTTGTTGTTGACACGATCCAAAAGGGGGCTCTGTTCAATGAGAAAAACATTAGAAGCATTCGGCCGGCCCATGGGCTTCATACACGCTATCTCAATGGTATCATTAATAAAAAAGCGGCAAGAGATGTTGTGAAGGGAACGCCTTTAAGCTGGGATATGGTCGATTTCAGTTAGTTCATTGCTATGGGATAAGAAAGTGAAGGGGCGATATGTTGCGATACTGTCAATCGTGTGTCATGCCAGAAACGAAACCCGATCTTGATTTTGATGAGAGCGGGGTTTGCAGCGCCTGTAGATATTATGAGAAGAGAAGGGATATCGATTGGCGGCGACGTTCTATTGAGTTAGAGGAAATACTGCGAAAATACAGGTCGAGCGATGGAACAAACTATGATTGCATCGTGCCGGTTAGTGGCGGCAAAGACAGCCATTTTCAAGTTATTAAAATGCTTGAGAGGGGAATGAACCCCTTATGCGTGACAGGCACAACCTGCGCTTTATCGAGTATCGGGCGGCGCAATATTGAAAATTTGAAAAAGCTGGGGGTCGACTACATCGAATTTACCTCCAATAGAACCATTCGGGCCAAATTGAATCGATTTGCCTTAATGAATATAGGCGATATCTCTTGGCCGGAACATGTGGCTATTTTTACAACGCCTGTGAGGATTGCGGTTCAAATGAATATTCCACTCATTGTATGGGGGGAGAACTCGCAGAATGAATATGGGGGGCCGGCATCCTCGGCGACGAATAGCGTTCTCAGCAGAAGGTGGCTTGAAGAGTTTGGCGGCCTTCTGGGCTTGAGGGTGACCGATGTGATCGGGATCGACGGAATCGAAAAAAAACATCTCATCGGCTATACCTATCCCACGGATGAGGCGTTGCAGAGGGTTGGCGTCACGGGCCTCTTTTTGGGGTACTATTTGCCATGGGACGGCCTGCAAAACGCCATCATCGCGGAGGGATATGGATTTGAAACCTATCACAAATATGTTGAGGGTTCTATTGCCGATTACGAAAATCTTGATAATTATCAAACTGGAATACACGATTATTTTAAGTTCCTGAAATATGGGTTTGGGAGAGCGACCGATATCGCCTGCCTGCATATAAGGCGGGGGCGTCTTCAGAGAAACGATGGAATCAATTTGTGTCAACGCCACGATGGTAAATTCCCCTGGGAATATCTGGGGATGCCTTTGGAAAAAATATTATCTGATATTGATGTGACCCTAGATGAATTTATGAAGATCTGCGATCAATTTACCAATAAAAAAATTT
>JAGVHJ010000548.1 GCA_020056645.1 Desulfobacterales bacterium | reverse complement strand
CAAAAAAAGAAGGCGGCACCAAATCGCCAGCCGAGAAGATCATTGCAAAATAGAGGGTGGTGCCGGATACGATCAAATGTTATTTTGGTATCAAAGCCATCAACGTAAGACTTACATAAATTCTAATTAAATTCATATTTTAAAGCCTCCGAATTTACCCTCCGGGGGCCAGATTTCAAAAATCTGGACAAATGAATTTTGGTTCCTGGATACGAGGTTCTGCCGTCAGGGCTGATGAGGCAGAGCCTCGTAACGAGAAGCGACCCCCACTCTTTTTTATTTCGCAATTATCTTCTCGGATACCCAAATCGCCCTATGGCCGGGTTTACCCTTGACAGCCTGCTGGCCATTTTTTAGATTAGGCCGTGTCTCAAAAAAGGGTGCCGCTTCCCGGATCACCCTGAAGCGCATGTGTCAGAAACACCATCAACAATAAGGATATGATTCGATGAAATGGCTTTTACTAACCGCATCCCTCGTGTTTCAGATGGTGGCCGCCGTGAATAGCTCCGCCGTTATTAAAACAACCGAGGCGGTTCAGTGGCCCAGCGCCATAAAAGGAGCGATGACGGTCAATCCGGACCAACAGGTGATCTATTATGGAGAAGAGAACACCATCACGACCCTCGACACCTCGCTCACGGCTATTTCCAGCACGATCTCCATCGACACGGCAGAGATGATCCAATCCCTTTACTATCAAGACAACAAACTATTCGTTGCCATCGGCGGAGACGGGGTGCGGGTCTTCAAAACCGACGATAAAGGCGCACCCGGAAAAGACCCCATCGGCATATATGATCTGAAAGGTTCCGGTCCTTCCGGAGATCCCCCTGGGAGCGCCAACGATATGTTCGCCTTCACTCTTTGCTTGAAAGGGGAAGAGCTCTATCTGGTGGACACCCTTTATGGGATCAGACGATTGGCCCTAAAGGAGGATGCCCTGAATCCGGATCATCTGACTTTCCAAGCGATCGCACTCTACGAAAAAAGCCGCTTCCCCGAAGGGCTGCTTCGAGTCGCCGTGGGAGACCCCTCCTCTACGGGCAACCGTTTCGCATACGCCCTCGACACTTTTTACGGAGCCATGATCTTCGAGGCAACGGAGAGCGCCACCGCCGAAAAGATAGGTATCGACGAAGAGAATTCCGTGCTGGGCGCGAATCCGGCCTATGACAATTACGCCCGCGCGAAAGATATATTTCTGGACGAACAGGGGCTTTTATATACGCCCCATTTCGACTATGTTGAAATCTCCCCGGCCAATGTGGCCATTGAAAGCCGACTCGCCATCTATCAAACCGTACAAACCGCCGGCGCGTTCACCCTTTCCCAGACGAGCATCACCCCTATACCAGGCGGCTATGTATCGGCCCTGGACGTGGCAGGCGGATACGCCTATATTGCCGATACCATTGGCCTACAGATCATAGACGCCCGAAATCCGCTCCTTCCGGCCGTGGCAGGGGTCTATCCGGCGCGCACCGAAGGAGAGACCTCCGCTCAAAACGCCCTGGGCTCCCATGGAGTGAAATATATGAATGGGTCTGTCTATCTCTCATCCTATTTCAATTCAGCCGAAATGGGGCTCTTTAAAGGAATTAAAAAGATCAATGTCGAAAACCCCGGAAACCCAGCTGAAACCGGAGCGTACCAAAAAAAAATCGACATCAAAGGCGTCGCCCTCTCCAATGAAAAAACCGAGGATGGCGAGAGCGTCGCCTATCTGTTCGCGGCGGATCAGGGGGAGGATGGGGGAGGCGTTCGGGTTTTCCGGATAACGGACGGAAGCTCTCTTGACAAAATGGCCGCCATCGATTTTCTTGCGGTTCATGGTGATTCAGGAGCTGTCGCCGATGGGGCTCTTTCTGGCAACTATCTGTTTTTGCTTACAGATGAATCGTGCGTTGAGGTATGGGACGCCTCCAATCCGTCGGTCTCTTTTGACCGGATCGGATCGGTCCAGGACGAGAAACTAAACGGGGCTCAACAGATCACCCTTTCCGGCCACACCGCCTATGTGGCGGCGGGGGAAAAAGGGCTCGTGATGCTCGATATCGAAAAACCCGAGTCGCCCCGTATCCAGGCGCTCTATGATACGGAAGGAAGCGTGAAAGATGTGTATGTGGCAGGCGGGTGCGCCTATATCGCCGATGGGGAGAAGGGCCTCTTGATCCTGAGCATCACCGATCCAACAGCCCCCTCTTTGATTGGGTCCCTGGATACTCCGGGCATTGCATCGGGAGTTCATGTGGAAGAAACTCTTGCCTATGTGGCCGATGGCTCGGAGGGCCTCTCCGTGATCGATATCTCGGCTCCCCAAAAGCCGGTTTTAAAGGGACGCATTGACACGTTCGGAAACGCCTTTCGTGTAAGGGTCTCCGATCAAATCGCTTTCGTGGCGGACGGTCTGGAAGGAATGGTCGCTATCGACATATCCAAGCCCGCCGACATGGAGAGAGTGGTATTTCCCTCCTATCAGACCTATGGCATATGCACCGATCTTTTCCTCACGTCAAAAATCGTCAATCCGGATAATACCGGCCAGTTCGCCCAATATGCCTTTCTCGCGGACGGCCCAGGGGGGGTTATAGCGGTCCGGCTCTATGAAAATGGTGTGGAGAAGAGATCCGGCGATATCGATTCCGGCGTGAAAAGCTGCTTTCTTGAAACAGCATTCTGGCCCTGGGAGCGCCCATAAGAGATTTGGGAAATACCAATATACCCAATTTGACAGGGGTTGGTGAGTGATTTAAGTAATAACTTGAATTGATTATTAACTCCGGCGGCCCGCTTTTAAAAAGCGGGGCAAAGAGGTTTT
>JAGVHJ010000329.1 GCA_020056645.1 Desulfobacterales bacterium | reverse complement strand
CATCTAAAAACCTATTTGCCCAGCTTTTTAAAAGCGGGCCGCCGGAGGCATTGATAATCAATTCAAGCTATTACTTAAATCACTCACCAAGCTCTATTCTACATGCGATTCCCCTGTATTAAAAGTTGATTTCTATTGGGACAATATAAAATTCGCGCGACAATGCCCAGATGACGACGCCCTGTTAAGGCTTGTCCAGGAAAAGGGCTTTCCGGTACCAGTCAAACGTTTCACGGAGGCCTGTTTCAAATGAACAGAGGGGGTCAAAGCCCATCTCTCTGCAGGCAAGGGAGATATCGGCCCTCGATTCCCGGATATCCCCCTTTCTGGGGGGCTGGTATTCAGGCGTGGCGTCAGCTCCAGAAAAGCGTCCGATCATCGCCCAGAGCTCATTGACTGTGATGGTTCTTCCCGTACCGATATTAAAGACCCGGCCATCGGCTTTTTCAGAGAGAGCGGCGAGCAGGTTTGCCTTGACCACATCTTTAACATAGACAAAATCCCTGTATTGATTTCCGTCATCATAGATGAGGGGTCTCTTGTTTTCGATCGCCTTTTTCATGAAAATGGAAATCACGCCCGAATAGGGAGAGGTTGGATCCTGTCTTGCGCCATAGACATTAAAATAGCGAAGAGAAACCGTTTGAACGCCGTATAACTCTGAATAGAGTTTGGCGTAATATTCACCCGTTAGCTTCTGAACCGCATAGGGGCTCAAGGGTTTTACGGGCAGGGGCTCGGTTTTCGGCAGTTCCGGGAGATCGCCGTATACCGCGCATGAACTGGCCATCACCACCCGTTTCACGCCGTTTAAACGGGCAGCCTCAAGAACCCGCAGGGTCCCAATCTCATTCACCAGGGATGACTCGATTGGATTTTTAACGGTTTGGGGCACGGAGACGACGGCGGCCTGATGAAAGATCATCTCGCACCCTCGCGAGAGGGCGTTGAGCGTTTCCGAGTCTTGGATATCCCCCTTGACAAACCTTATTTTTCGCCCGGCTGAAGTGAGATTCTCCACATGCCCCGTGGAGAGGTTGTCGATCACCGACACATCCCCGCCGGCGTCAACAAGGGCATCCACCAGATGGGAACCGATAAACCCCGCGCCGCCGGTCACCAGGACTTTTTTATGGGAGAGTGAAATAAGGGGTGCAATGATCATAGAATATGGCTCCGCCTGTTGGATTACACGGCAAAAATAACAATAACAATCTAATTTTATTCAGTTTTTATATCAAAAACCGCCCTTAAAAGCAGAACGAAAGCCGGTTGTGCGACGTATTTTATTGACGATGGATTAACGCGCCCCAACCCCAAACAGAACGGTTTTCACCGTGCGGATGATAATAAAAAAATCCATAAATATCGAGTAATTCTTGATATAAAACAAATCGTAATTCAACTTTTCCATTGCGTCTTCAATGGAATCCCCATATCCATAGCAGACTTGGGCCCACCCTGTGAGCCCCGGTTTAACGGTAAAACGCTCCTTGTAATAAGGAATAATCTCTTCAAGTTTGCCGATGAAAAACTCTCTTTCTGGTCTAGGACCGATAAAACTCATCTCACCCTTAAGAACGTTCCATAGCTGGGGGATCTCATCCACCCGCCATTTCCGGATAAACTTCCCCACCCGGGTGATCCGGCTGTCGTTCTGGTTGGCCCATACGGGTCCTGTCGCACCCTCGGCATCGGTGACCATGGACCGGAATTTATGGATCATATAAGGCTGTTTCCGGCGTCCCACCCTTTCCTGGGAATATAAAACCGGTCCCTTGGAGTCAAGTTTAATGATGAGGGCGGTCAGAAGAATCACCGGACAGAATAGAATCAGAAGAATAATTGAAAATAGGATATCCTCCACCCGTTTAATCATTCTCCGCACCAGCGGTTTCTTAAACCCTTCTGAAAAAATGAGCCATGCCGGGTTGATATCCTTCACGCTGAGTTTACCGGTCAACATCTCGTTGAAGCTGTTGCCTTCGATGATATCAATGCCCGCCACCCGGCAGTCAAGCAATTCCCGCGTAGGAAACGACCCCCGCCGCTCTTTTATCGCAACGACGATCTTATCAACATTCAACTCTTTTACAAGGGTTGACAATTCGCAATCGCCAATGGCGGACATAACCTCTGGCTTGCTCCCATCCAGAAGAGAAAACTGACCGTTCTTGTCGGTTACGACAGCAGAAATCCGATAGCCGCAATCCCTTTTCTGGGTAATCTCGCTATAGATTCCCTGGGCCAGCTTTCCTGAACCCAGAAGAAGGATCTTATGGTCAAACCAGCCATATTTTAATATCACCGAATAGAGAAGCCGCCAGGATACGATCATGACAATGACGATGAGCACGGTTAAAATGAATATTCCCTCACCGATGATTATTTCGGGAAACAAATAATAGACGCCCGCAAGAAAGATGGTCGCGACCCCCAGGGCCTGAAGGAGTCTGACCCCCAATTCCGTGAAGGTGTTTACAATCTTGAAATCATAAAGATCATTGTAATAAAGGCAAAGCAAAAACACGAATGAAATCAAAAAAGCTTTGAAGGTCAAGTAGGTGTCCTGCAGGAACAGCTCTGGGCCGTAAAGAATCCTTGTGGCCAGAAGCACCGAGACAAACATCGCAAGCCCTTCAACGGAAATAAAAAAGATATTCCGGATCGGATAATTCTGCTTGAATATTCTCAGCATCACGGCAGCACCTGCGCTTTCTTAACGAGTTCCATAGTATCCGCCGTAGGCGCCGTATTGACCGTAACCATATCCATATCCAACCGTTTTTGTTCGATCATACTGGTTGAACACAATTCCTAGGACCTTCTCTTTTCCAAACAGCTCTATCAATTCCTTGACGAATACCCGGCTGGTGGTTCCATATTTGATCACGATTAAAATGCCATCCACCTGTTTTGCAAGGGCTCCGGCCTCGGCGGTGAGCTGGGGCGGCGGCGTGTCGATCACTACAAACCGGTCATGATATCTGGATTTCAATTCATCAAGAAGATGGGTCATCCGTTCAGAAGAGAGAAGCTCCGACGGGTTATGGGGGGGACGGCCCCCTGGCAATAGGGTCAATTTTTCGATGCTAGTTTTCGATAGCAGAGATTGAAGCGATTGTTCACCGGAAAGATAGCTGCTCAAACCGGGCGTCCCATCTTTCAATCCGAAAAGCTTATGAATCGTGGGAAGTCTCATGTCGCAATCAATCAGAAGCACATGATTGTCGATGTTCTGAGCGAGACTGATGGCCAAATTGGCGGCCACAAATGACTTCCCCTCGCTTGGAACAGCGCTCGTCACCATGATGGTCTTGGGGGATTCCCCTTTTTCAGGGAACATGATACTTGTCTTCAGAATTCTGAACTGCTCGGCTTCAACTGTCTGAGGAGAGTGGAAGGCGATCAGGTTCTTATGTAACTCTCCGTAAGCGGAGGAGAGCATCACGGGTTCCTTATTCACAGGGATTTTCCGGGATAAGCCTGGGTCATTGGAAAATCCTCCCGCATCATTGCTGGGCTTAGGCGTATCCGGATGAAATTGGCTCCCAGCGCCCTTTTTGACAGCCCCTTCCATTTCTAAAGAGGATCCATCTTCGGGCTTCTTATCCCTATTCGATTTTTCAAGCGCATCTGAAATTTTCCCCAAGGTGTCTCCTTTATTTCCCGCTCTCTTGTTGTGTCACACGTTCTTGATGATACCCGTTTAGATGACAGATGCTTAAAACCCGGCCCGTTGAATCCAATTCAACGCCTTATCCTGACCTACCAGGGTCACAAGGGAAAACCCGGCCAGCAGCGTTAAGGAACAAATAACGGCAAGAATGCTTAAGATCGCAGCCACTCGTTTCTTTACCAGACCTCCGGGCTGAATGATCAAGGGAATGGTGGCAAGGACCGTAATCCCCAAATAGGACTCAATATCATCTGGTCTTTTAAAGGAGTGGTCTAAAAACTCAAGTAAGAATGCCACTCCGCCGCCGATTCCCAGGCCTAACACAACAACAATTGCAAAGAGCTTCATCATATTGGGCGATACCGGTTTCTCGGGGAGCCTCGCCGAATCGATGATTCGAAACTGCTCTCCCTTCTGCTTCTTCTCCATATTAACCGCCAGCTCCGCTTCAAGCTTTTTTCCCAAAAGTGAATTGTAGGACTCCATGATATTCTGATAGTCCCGTTTGATGGTCAGGAGCTCTTGCTCCCTCTTGGGGGTGTCTTCAACCCGTGTCTGATAGACTTGGATTTGATGGGTGATCGACTGAATATCGGACTTCAGTGTCTGGATTTCATTTAAAAGCTCTTCCTGGCGTTTTCTATTCTCCATGGACTGGGGGGACATTATCAGCTGATCCGGAGCGGCGCCACGGATCTTTCCAGAAAGCCTCTCCTCCATCTTGGCGATGGTTGTCTGAAGCCTTTTAATATCCGGATGCTGTTCCGTATATCGGGTCTTCAGATAGGCGAGCTGATCTTTCAATCGGGCCAGTTGGACAGCGGGGTCCATCTCCGCACCCGCCATGACGCCTTCAGGCGCTTTTGTAAGCGAATCCTGCGTCTTTTCGCGCTCAACCGTTTGGGAGTTCAATAGATCCAACCTGCTTTGGGCATCCCTCAACCCTTCCTGCTTGCTATTGAGCTGCTCCTGAAGTCTGTCTAACACTCTCAGATTGGTATCAAGCTGTTCAGGGAGACCGCCCATATAACTTTCCCTATAGGTCTTGAGAAACGCCTCCTTCTCCTCAAGGCGTTTTCGCATGGATTCAAGCTCCACATCAAGGAAGGTGTTGGTGCCCAGCGCGGTCTCTTCTCTCAGTTTGAGGCTCTCGTCGATGAAAAAAGAGGCGAGGGTGTTAGCGATCTGCATGACCTTTTCAGGGTCTTCCCCGGTGTAGGAGATGGAAAAGGCATCCGCATCCCCTCGAGTGCGGGTCACATCCACCTTGATCCGCAACCGTAGTTTTTCGATCTTGTCTTCAAAAAACATCTTGCTGTTTTCCGGCTCATTGAACAGCTTGAACTGCTGTATAATTTTTTCAAGGTTTGATCGGCTGAGAATCTGCTGGGAGATCGTGCTGATACGTGTCTCCATATCGGAAGAGATGATCGGCTGGACAAAGCTGACTGGCACTTTTTGAGGCTGGATGAGGATCAGGGTGCTGGCTTTATAGAGTTTGGGGAGGGTAATCGCCAGATAGATCCCCACCATCAGGGTTAAACAAAAAGGAATGATAATCAACCAGCGCCGCTTGAGGATGATTTCAATAATCTCGTCTGGTTTTATCGGCATGCTTGGGGCATCCGTCATAAAAGAGATTCCTTTATTTGTATTTCAATAATAAAAAGTTGATCTAACTTGAATCTGCATCACTGATGTTCGTTAAAGTTAGGGTTCACGGAGTGGTTATGTAAAATGGACGTTATTGTTTCGCATGACTCTTCTTTATGCACCAAAAATGCGGTTTTTGTCAAGCCTTCATCTGCTAAAATGGCTGAAAACTGTAGCATTTTACGCCTGGAATCTTGCTTTTCCATTTGATACCGTCTATAAATTTTCTTATAAATCGTTATACGGATCTAACCGTTGGTGATAATCACTTCAACTTTTAAGGTCATGATGTATGTATCTATCCCATTTCGGCTTAAACGAAAAACCCTTTAAAATAAGCTCCGATCCCAAATTCCTCTGGCTCAGCGATAAACATAGGGAGGCCCTTGCGACCCTCACCTATGGAATTCTCGACAATAAAGGGTTCCTGCTCTTGACCGGCGACGTGGGGACCGGAAAAACCACGCTGATCAACACCCTGATCAACAGCATCACAGACCAGGCCATCGTCGCGGTCGTATCCGATCCGGGTTTGAGCAAACTTGAGTTTTATAATTATCTTGCCAATGAATTTAAAATTAAAGGAAAGTTTACGGACAAGGCGACCTTTCTTTTTCATTTCCGACACTTTCTCAATGAAGCCCACATTCAGCAAAAAAAGGTGCTCCTGATTATCGATGAGGCCCAGAGGCTCGAACATGACCTTCTGGAAGATATCAGACTGCTATCCAACATCGAACAACAGCAGATTAAATTGTTGAATATCTTCCTGATCGGACAGAACGATTTTAACGACACCCTCCTAAAGATTGAAAACCGGGCGATCCGTCAGCGGATTTCACTCAACTATCATATCAATCCCCTGTTGGAACACGAAACAGAACTCTATATCAGACACCGGTTAAAAATGGCTGGCGGCTTCCAGGATATTTTCGACGCCAACGCCATTAAAGAGATTCATTTTTATACGAAAGGGTTTCCCCGCCTGATAAATATCCTCTGCGATCACGCCCTCTTAACCGGTTATGTCCGGGAACGGCAAGGAATCGGCCCGGATATCATCAGAGAGTGTGTCAAAGAGTTGCGAATCATGCCGGCAAAAATGAATTACACTCCCGAAGAGCTCTCGATAGAAATCGAAACAGCCCCATCCGATATCAACCCGCTTAAAGAGGCGAAAAAAGGTGCGGAGCAAGTAAAACTCCACGCGGAGAGGTCGCGCAAAACCTATGCGAAAAAAGCCTCTCCCAAACATAGTTACAAATGGGCGCAGATAACGTCTCTACTCCTGATCGCCGTTGCCTTGATTTTTTTCGGATTGTATATTTATGGGAGTGAACCCTCCATCGTCAAAGAGCGCATCACGGCCTATTTCCAAAACGTTCACTCAAACCTTAACATTCAATACCCCCCGGTTACCCAAAAAACCGCCGCCGCCAGTATCCATGACCAGGGCCAAGCGTCGATACCGAAACCCCAGCCGGAAGAACCAGCCACACCTATTACTATGGCGATTCCCGTTGAAACCATGGAGGAGAAAAAACAGATCAAGCCCCTTTCCCTTGAGGAGAATATTCACCCTGCGGAAAAAAATAGTGCGGGGGGAAGTGCGCCAGTCCCCCAGGTAGTCAAAACGCCGGAAATGGAGCCCCAGTCCAATGGGGCGAACAAAAAACCCGAAGAGCAGAAGAGGATGGATCCCGAAGACCAGGCATTCTATTCCAGGGCCATGGCCGGACACCGGCTACCCATTCCTTTTGTCAGAAACTCCAATGACCTGTCAACGGGTTCTTATAAACAGCTGGCCATCGTCACGGAAATTTTAAAAGCGTTTCCCGAAGCAACAATTGACATCAAAGGGTACTCAGACTCAACGGGAACGGGTCAATATAATAAAAATCTGTCCCAGTTTAGGGCCAACATCGTAAAATCCTATTTTCTGGGAAATGGTATTGATGAGAAACGGATAGTATCAACGGGCATGGGGATGGTGAATCCATTGATGAGCAATGAAACGGTGGAAGGAAGAAAGGCGAACCGGCGAGTAGAGATCCAGCTCCGTTTCAGCCAGGGGAAAGAAGCATCTCAATAGCCCCCCGCCCATGGTTTTATGAATCAACCGACGATGGATGGAAAAATAATTTTTTTGGTTCGTTCGATGATTTTCTCATAATAGGTGCTGTTTCTCTGAAGATAAAAACTGGTTTCGATCTCCCATCGCCTGTCACCCAGTTTTCTCAAAAAAGCCATAAGGTCATAGCCGGAACTGAACCGGTTAACATAGAGTTCTCCCCAGCTGTTTTTGTAAATCACACCAAGGTCGTTGATGTTTTTTTCCCAGGGGCTCCTCTCGAAACTCACAATCACCATGAGCTTGGTTACGAATTCATTCTTGAGATAAAAAGAGTTGTCCACGCCGAAGAGATCGCTATTACCGAAGAACGCTTTGATCTGCCTGCATAGATTATAAATTTCCTGGATGGTTACACGTGAGGAGTTGGGCTCCATTGTGATGGTGTTGGTGTTATCAAAGAGCTGGTTCCAGATGATGAAGGCCAATGCCGATATAATATCCGTGCTGGACACAACCGGTTTTCCCAAGGAATTTCTCTGGAATATCCGCCATGTTTTCCGGTCCAAAACGATGGTCAAATCAGGCAGCGTAAGGGGCTCTATAGGCTTTGGGATGATCTGAACCTTATTGGGTTTGGCTTGGTAACACGAGTGGATTCTTCTGCCAAGAACAGTCATGTCTTGACGGTCGACCTCGCTTGCAATGCCTGCATGGGCCGTTACAATCTCCTTATATACTTTCAGCATAAACTGAAAAAGGCGGTTTCCGAAATCAATTTGCGTATCAAGATCCCATTTGGAAAAATTATTCAGCCAGTTTTTCACCTCCTTATCCATGGGATAGCGCCTGAAAAAGTCATTGATTATTCTTTTTCTTAGTGGTTGGTTACTATGGGAAGATCTGAAATCGCACCTCAGAAAAAAACACTCTTGAAGAAAAGTCCGCCGTGTTTTCTGTTTAATCCCCTGATGATGCTCAAAAATGGCTTGCATCGTGAAAACGATTGGGTCTATTCCCGGCGAGCCTGACCCGGAAAGCACCTCATGCCGCAGCTGATGGCAAATCAATTTTTCGTCCGGCGCATCAAGCTGAATCTTTGGCAGCAGCATTTTGATGATGGATTTGAGCGGACGAGTCAACGACTTCTGGAGCTGCCACAGCGCCGCCCCGAAATATTCACTGGGTTCAATCTTTTCCAGATTCCCAAAATCAATCAGGTCATCGTGTCCATTATCCGTGTCATGCATGGCAAGTAAGGCCTGATCGTAATCCAATACGCTTTTGTCATCATAGGCGATCCACCACAGGGGAATTTTCCCCATGATGACGATTGAGGTCCTGTAAAACTCTTCTTTCAGCACATTCTTTTGGGTGGAGCCGGAACTTTCGATATCCACATTTCCAAAATTACCCGCCCTCACATCATCCACATCGCAGAGAAAAAAATAGACTGGCAGCTTGATCGTGCCATCCATCCAGTCTTTGATCAAATTGACTTTTTGATTGAAGTGGGCCCATGATTTTAAATCAAACTCCTTTCTATCATAACAAATCCAGATATCACAATCGGATGAAGGCGTATGGGCGACCGTCCCCACGCTGCCTATGGTATAAAGGCCTTCAATCCAGCATATTTTTTCAGGCGTTTTCAGCAGGGAATCACTCTCATATACATGAAACATTTTTTTGTATCGGGACTCCCTCTTTCGGACTTCCTCGTCGTAACCGATATTGAAAACCCTGAATTT
>JAGVHJ010000256.1 GCA_020056645.1 Desulfobacterales bacterium | reverse complement strand
TATCTCAATAATGGAGCTATTCGTATATTGGATTTATTTTCAAGTCAAAGTGATTTATCAAAAGAGAATTTTTCTGTCCATAGATATTGATCGAAAAAATGCGGTGGGTGTCATCTATGATTCTGATGACGACCTGAAGATCTTCTTGCAGGAGGTGTTCGGGGAGCTTGTCCGCCCATTCAATGGCGGAAACGCCATTTCCTGTGATGATGTCGAAAAAACCCAAATCTTCCAGGTCGTCCAGGCCTGAGAGTCTGTAAAGATCCATGTGGTATAGGGGGTGTCGGCCCGGATATTCATTGATGAGGGTAAAGGTGGGGCTGGTGACGGCATGCGCCTCGGGAACGTTCAGGCCCTTTGCGAGACCCTGGACAAAGGCTGTTTTCCCGCTTCCAAGCTCCCCTGAGAGGGAGATGATTGATCCCGCGTCGATCCATTTCCCAATCATTTCAGCCAGGGAGTGTGTCTCTTCTGGGGAACGGGTCTCAATGGTGTAGTTTTTTTTTGCATCAGCCATGGGTCGTCGGCTCTTGTCCGTTCATCTGTTAAAAGATCTTCGTGCTGAAAAGATCTCCCGGCGTTTTTTCGGGTCGGTTTACGATGTCGCGGATCTCCAGAGGAATCATTTCGATGAGATCGGAGGCGATGTATCCCATGGGGCCTTTGTGTTCAGAAAGCGTGTCCGCCGCTTTTCCGTGAAGATAGACGGCGGCGCATAGCGCCTCGTCCATGGGCGCTCCCTGGGTGATCAGGCCTGCGATCATCCCGGTCAACACATCTCCCATGCCAGCGGAGGCCATTCCGGCGTTACCGGTGGGATTGATCCATATCCGGCCATCCGGATGGGCGATCAGGGTTCTTGCGCCCTTTAAAACCAGGAACACCTGATATTCAACGGCGAACTCTCGGGCCACCCGTATCCGGTTTTTTTGAATAAAATCGGTTGTTAACCCGGTGAGTCTCGCCATTTCACCGGGGTGGGGGGTGAGCACCTTCTTGACGGGGCTTATTTTGAGGAGCTCTTTTTCGAAAGCGACACAATTGATGCCGTCCGCATCGATCACGAGGGGCAGGGGGCTCTCCTTGACTATCCGTTGAACCAGCTTTCTGGTAGAGAGGGCCGTGCCGATTCCAGGACCGATGGCCAAACATTTTTTGTCACTGGCGAGGCTCATGACCGCGTCAAAGGCTGTTTCTGATAGGCTGCCCTCCGGGGTTTCGGAAAGGGGGGCGGTCATAACTTCGACCACGAGCGATTCGAGAATGGCGTGGCTCCCCCTGGGACACAAAAGGGTGACCAGACCCGCGCCGCTCCTCAAGGCGGCCCGTGAGGTGAGGACCGCGGCCCCTGTTTTCCCTGGAGCTCCGGCCACAATCATGAGATGACCGCTGCTCCCTTTATGGGCATCGGCGCTCCGTTTCGGCAGGCAAGACTTTACATGGGGCTCTGTCAGAAGAAAATGGCGGGGCCCCACCGCCTCTCTTATATGGTGGGGAATTCCGATGTCGATGACCTCCAGTCTACCGGTGTGAGCGGCTCCTGGATAGACCAGGTGCCCAACTTTGGCAAAGGCGAAGGTGGCCGTCATATCGGCCTTGATGGCCGCGCCCAGAATCTGGCCGGTGTTGGAGTGGATCCCCGATGGGATGTCGACGCTCAAGACTGGTTTATCCAGATGATTGATATGGAGAATCACCTCTTTAATATGTCCCTGGATCTCCTGATTCAGGCCGGTGCCGAAGAGGGCGTCAACGAACAGGTGCTGATGGGCCATTTGATTTTTTGTAGCGTCAACGGCTGCCTGAGTCGTTAGCTCTTGAATCGAAATTTTTAAAGGGCCTAAAAGAGAGAGATTCAAGGCGGCGTCTCCCTTGATCTTCTCTTTGGGCAGGAGCAAAAATAGGGTGGGGCGTGCCCCTTTATGGAAAAGGTATCGGGCGATCACATAGCCGTCGCCTCCATTGTTGCCACCTCCGCAGAGGATGCCAATAGGTTTTCCGCGAAGATCGCCGAAGTGTGCGAGGAGGAGCCGGGTAGCCTCGCGGCCCGCGTTTTCCATGAGAACAGCTCCGGGGATTCCGAACTCGGTTATGGTCCGGTGATCTATCTCCCGCATCTCTTCCGCCGTCACTATGTCCATTGCGCCCATCCGCCTTGAAGAGGTTAAAGTGCTCTTACAAGGGCCGCCATATCCCGGACAGCCCTATCAAGGCCCACCATGACCGCCCTCGATATGATGCTGTGGCCGATGCTGTATTCATCGATATCATGGATGCCGGTAAAGGCCTTGATCGTGTGGTAGCAGAGGCCGTGTCCCGCATTAACGCCGAGGCCCAGTTTTTTTGCCAATTTGGCCGCGTTGACGATATTGAGAAAGGCCCGCTTTTGTTGTTGAGGCGTTTCCGCGTCACAGAAACCGCCCGTGTGAATCTCCACTAAGGCGGCGCTTATTTTATGGGCCATCCGGATCTGTTCCGGATCCGGATCGATGAAGATACTTACGGGAATATGAGCGCACTTGAGGGTTTCAATGGCGTCCGCGATCGATTCCTGATTCAGGGAGAGGTTCATTCCCCCTTCGGTGGTGACCTCGGTTCGCTTTTCAGGGACAAAGGTGACCAGGTCGGGTTTGATTTCAAGGGCGGTGCCGATCATTTCAGGTGTCGGGGCCATTTCGAGAATCAGTTTGCTCTTGACGGTCTCTTTCAGAATTTTAAGATCCCTGTCTTTGATGTGTCTCCGGTCTTCCCTGAGGTGGACCACGACCCCGTCCGCACCAGCCATTTCAACGATCGCGGCTGCGGCGACCGGGTCTGGATAGGCTGCCTTTCTCGCTTCTCTTAAGGTGGCCACATGATCCACATTAACGGCCAATCCTGCCATGACGAAACTCTCCTTTGGTTACGGGTTTTAAAAATAGTCAAGCTCCGTATTTATCTCTATCAGCCTTAAAAGTTCAAGGCTTTTCGATGACATTTTTATTTCATCCCCGGGTGAGCGTTCATGATCATAGTCGAACAAATGGAGAATGCCGTGGATCAAAAGCTGGGAGAGCCGCTCTTCCACCGTGATTCCCGCAAGGGCGGCCTCCCGCTCCGCCGTCTCAACGGAGATAACCACATCTCCCAGAAGACGGGGAAGGAAGGGATCGCAGAAGCATGTCTCTTCCATGGGGAAGGAGATGACGTTGGTGGGCCCCTCCCGGTGAAGGTAGTCCCTGTTCAAAACCGCGATATCAGGGTCATCCACAAAGGTGAGGGAAAGCTCGTCCTGATCACGAGATCCCAAGGCGTTTAATATGACTCTGGCTTTTTTCTTCATCTCTTTCAGAGATACTTTTAGGCGGTTCTGGCGGTTTGTTATCAGAATGTTCATGGTCTTTTCTCTCTTCCTGCTGGATGGCCGCGGTTTCGGTGTATTCGATCCGGTGGTGGTAGATGCCGTTCAATATTTTATTGAAGCTTTTCGCGATGCTGTGAAGGTCTTTTAAGGTGAGTTCGCATTCGTCAAGCTGGCCGTCGATGAATATCTTGTTGATCAGATTTTGAACCAGCCCCTGTATACGCGCGGGCGTGGGATTTTCAAGGGTGCGTGAGGCCGCCTCCACGGTGTCCGCAAGCATGACGATTCCGGTTTCACGGGTCTGAGGTTTGGGGCCGAGATATCGGAAATCCTCGCTGTTGACGGTCTGCCCGGAGGCTTTGAGCTGTTTGGCCTTTTCAAAGAAGAAGCTCAAGATGCTCGTGCCGTGGTGCTGACGGATGGTGTCGATGATCTCCGCGCCGAGTTTCTCTTTTTTTGCGATTTCCACGCCGTCTTTGATGTGGGCCGTGATAATCAGCGCCGACATGGAGGGAGCGAGTTTATCGTGCTTGTTTTTTCCAGGAGCCTGGTTTTCGATGAAGTAGAGGGGCTTGGTGATCTTCCCCACATCGTGGTAATAGCCGCATACCCTTGTGAGAAGTGGATTCGCTTTGATTTCCGCCGCTGCCGCCTCCGCCATGGTGCCCACGATGACGCTGTGGTTATAGGTTCCAGGGGCCTCTATCATGAGGCGTCTTAAAATGGGTTTATCCAGGTTTGACAGTTCGAGGAGTTTGATGTCCGTCGAATAGTCGAAAAGAATTTCGATGAGCGGCGTGATGCCTGAGGTGATGATGCCGGAGAGAATGCCGCTTGAGAATCCAAAGATCCACCCCCATAAAAGCCGGGGGCCGGCCACCTGATCCATATAGATATCGATGGAGGTGACCAGGATAATATTGAGAAGGCTGATCTTCAATCCAGCCTTGATAAAAACCTTGCGTTCCCGGCAATCCTGTATCCAGAAGGTGGCCATGGCGCTCTGCAGGAAAAAGTAGAGGAAGGTCTCAAATTGATTGTGAAGGATGATGGCGGAAAAGGCCGAGAGAATCAGGGCGAAGGGGATGGCGATTTCGATGCCTAAAAAGAGACAGATCGTCATGGTGGCGGCGGCCATGGGCAGCGCGAAGGCGACCGATGTGTTTGACACGGCGGTGGCGAGCTCAGAGGATTTCGATGCCGGGAAAAAAGCGAAGAGTTTCACCATGAAAAGAAAGGATATTAAAATAAATGCCATAAAAAACAAATGCTTGTTTAAATTTCGGTTGAGTTTTTTATTGCGTTTGAAATGAAGCTTATAGGTGATGAGAAGAAAACAGAGTATCAGAAGGGCGGTTCCCAGGCTGCTGGTCACGATGTGTTTTTGTTTGGTCTGATTCTCCAGATTTTTGAGTTTAATCAGCTGGGGCATGGTCACCCGTTCGCCTTCCCGGAGAATCATTTCGCCTTCCTTGATCATATATAGAACGGCTTTGACTTCCGACTCCGCGGCCTTGATCCGGTTGTCGGTCTCAATTTTATTCAGGGTGATATTGGGAAGGAGCAGTTTTTGGGTGATATCGACGATCAGATTTTTAAGATTGTAATTTTTATCCTTTAAAATGGGCTCTCCGATAATTCTCACCATGGTTTTGGCCTGATCAAGCCCATAGAAACGCTTCACGTT
>JAGVHJ010000443.1 GCA_020056645.1 Desulfobacterales bacterium | reverse complement strand
CTTGGCCGTTCAGTTCATCACCGTTCCCGCCACCGGAGCCATGAAAGCCCTGGGGAGGAGCCTTAGGCCCCAGACGGTAAGCTGGTTCAACAGGCCTGGAACCACCAGGGATTTTCCCTTGGCAAGCGCCTTCAAGCCATCACGGGCCACTTTTTCCGGATTCATCAATGTCATTTTAACCAACGCGTTGAGGGTCTGGCCGGAAGCCGTGAAAAATCCGGTCCGAGTGGCCCCTGGACAAAGGGTGGTCACCGTCACATGGTGTTTTTTAAGCTCATGATTCAACGCTTCTCCCAGAATCAGCACGTAAGCCTTGGTGGCGTCATAAACAGCCATCCGTGGGCATGGCGTGAATCCGCCAACAGAGGAGGTTAGCAAAATATGCCCCGACTGTTTTTCCGCCATCACCCGGCCAAAATGCTTTGTCAAAAAAGTGAGCGCGGTGATGTTGAGCCCGATCATTTCATTCAGCCGGTCATCATTTTGCAACACGAAATCGCCTTCGTAGCCGAACCCGGCGTTGTTGATCAAAATATCAATGGCGTGATTTTTCTGGTCAAGACTGTTGATCAGATGACTCACCCCTTCCAGGGTGGAGAGGTCGCTCTGGACGATATCCACCTGGACGCCCCAGGTTCGTTCCAGATCCTTTTTGAGGGCCCGCAATCGCTCCTCCCGTCGCGCGGTCAACACCAGATGGCACCCAGCCTTTGCAAGGCCCCTTGCGAACTCGGCGCCGATCCCTCCGGAAGCACCGGTTACAAGGGCGGTTTTATTAAGAAATTGTTTCATTGATGGGTTCTCCTTCCCTCTTATTCAGGCTTTTCCCGGTTCTTGGATATAGAGTGTTTTTGCGAGCATCTGCATGGGCATCCCCCTCCTGAAAAGCAGCAGCTGGGCCAGAGCGATAAAAACCGGAACGCCGATCAGGTATCCCAGCAAGTTGCTTCCCGTGATGTCTCTGAGTCCCATGACCATGAGGGCCGCCAAAATGGCGAGTCCCAAACATACCACCCATTGGACCCCGAATGAGACAATGAGCAACAGCGCTGGGCTGGGCCGTTCATGGATCGAGAGGGCTGGATCATTTTTCGCGCCTTCGGGAATGAAATTGACAACCGCATAAACCAGCATGGGAGCGAAAAAGAGCGCCATGACAACCAGGGTCCACCACACGTTGCTCTTCCAGAAGAAGGTGACGCCCATGAGTTTTCCGGGGGCCCAGAGTTCGCCGTTATGGACCGACGCGTCATAAAGAAACCGCTGGTATCCCGTGCAATCCCAGCCGCACACAAGGATAAACCAGAACAATATCCAGGCCCACATCCAGTTTGCATGGGCCGCGTAGTAATTCTTCTTTTTGATAAAGAGGTAGGTGATGTAAAACCCCACGATTCCCTGGGTGATATTGGTCACCGCGAACCCGCAAACCAGCCATGCGGGAAGATCGGTGAATGTCGTCGCCACCTGCATGGTCTCCCATTGCACAAACTGCCAGAGAAGATATAGCCCCGAAGGAGCGAAGAGAATGGAAAGAAACAAGAGGGTGAAAGTATACCATTTGTTGTTGAACGGTTTCTCCTCTTTTTCGAGCTGACGAGCCGCGCACGCGGCGAATCCCGCACCAAAGGCGTATGCCCATACCACATCGACCTGTACCATGATTCTTCTTCTCCTTGTATGATTATTTTGCGTTTGTCAAAGGGTCCCATGACCGCCAGGCCATGGACGCCATTCCATATGTGTTTCCAATTAATTCCGGCCCTCGACCTTTCTCTTGATGGCCTGCAAATTCAGGATACCCGTGGAGAGATTAATCCCCAAGTTGAGAGGCATCTCCCAGGTGGGGTCCATCTTCATGATCTGACGAAGGAACCAGCTCTGATCCCGTGTATCGCAATACATCTTGAAAACCAGGACCGTTTTCTTGCCATTATCCACCGGGTACAATTCATAGCGCCAGCCGCCTTTCAAATCAGCGCCCTTATACTTTTCCGGAATGAAATCGATTCTTTTTGGACGCTCCTGGCTGGTCCTTACGGTGAAAAAATAGTTGGGGCCGGGAATTTCCAGTCCATAATACAACCATGTATCCGTTGGATCCCGTTTCAAAATCTCCAGCGATCCCACGCGGGGCATATAGGTGGGATAGTTGTCGAAATCCACGACCACCGGCCATACCTTTTCCGGCGGAGCGGAGATTAGGGAGAAAACCGTCGCCTGTTTATAGGTGCCATCCGTGTTGAAATAGTTGATATTCATCTCTCCTTTTTCGAGCAGGGGAATCAGGGTGTTATAATTGATATGGTCTGGGGGGTCCACAAAGGGCCAGGGGCTGTTTTTGGCCACCATTTTGGCGGCGCTCGCCGGCATCGTTCCACTGCTGAAAAAAATAGCTATAAACAAAATGATGAAACCCATATTTTTAAGCATCTTATCTCCATCCTTTTTTCATGGTAATATTCAAAAAAATCGTAAGTAACTATTCAGTATGGCCTTGCTTTAGCTGTAAAAAAAACCTTTTGTGAGTGGACTTTCACTTTTTTTCGGACGAGAGTTTCGAAGGCTTTTTGCCCTCTTGACGAATCCGGTCCTGAATAGTCACAAAAAATCATGCCGCCTCTATTTTGACGTTTCCGACCGCTTTTTAATCGCCTTCAGGTACAAGGTGCCGATGGACGTGTTCACACCAATGTTCAGGGGATGGGCCATGGTGGCGTCATAGCTCAGGGTTCTTCGAATGAGCCAGCTGCGGTCCCGAACATTAAAATAGGCCTTATAGACCAAAATGGTTTTTGATCCGTTTTCCACGGGATGGAGTTCATAACGCCAGCCACCGGGAAAGGAGTCTCCTTTGTACTCTTCATTGATGTAATCCACGGTATGATCACTATTCATGTGGATTCTAATGGGAAAACTGAGATCGGGTCCGGGAAGATCAAGCTCGTAGAGATACCAGAAGTCATCCCCCGCCTGCTTGAGCTGTTTCATGGAAGCGACCTTTGGCATATATTGGGGAAAATTCTCAAAATCGATGAGATGGGGCCACACCTTTACCGCGGGCGCGTCTATGAGACAAAAAACGGTTGTCTGCTTGAAACTCCCATCCTCGTTGGAATAGACCATATTCATCTCGCCATTTTTTAAAAGCGGGATCATGGTGTTGTAATTCCAATTGGCCGGCATGCCGGTCAATGGCCACAGTTTCTTTTTGGGAACAAACTCATCCGCTTCGCGCTTGGCCGAAACACTTCCACCGGCAAGCACCATTATCAGAATTAACACCATCACCCTACCTGGCATTTTCATACGCTCTCCTTCTCTAGTCTTCATGTTACTCCAATCCGGCATCACTCACTCCGTCTAATAAATGGCGGACTTTTAGACAATCGTCTATGCGCCACATACGGTGCGTACTCCTTGCAGAAAGCGGGCCACTGCCGCTAACAATGATCTATCCGACAATGGAATCCATAGGGGTGAAACCGGTGAAGAAGGCCTCGATGGATAAGATTCCACCCGGCCGGGGATCTTGTTTGAGGGATGTGAAAAGAAGGATTCAAAAGGAATTTGGAGAGGGGTCAAGGTCCGGTTCATGCCGAATGCCGAATGGCCTATTCCAGAATTGGGACACGATTCCGTGGCGTTTTCGACCTCCATTTTTTGGAGGGAATGAACCGGATTGAAGGCCCGCCAATGAGGATTGCCGGGGAAGCGCCTAGGCGGGTGTTTTTTGCACCTCCTCGGGCTCAATGATCGACAGTTTTTTCCGCTTCATGAATTCAGGATACCCGAAGACCCGCTCTCCATTATAGTTCATGGTCACCGCCTGGACCGGACAATTGTTGATGCACCCAAAGCACAATTCGCAGACGTGCCGGTCTATGGTAAACGCACCAATATCGATGGCCCCCGCTGGGCACTTCTCCTCGCAGAGGCCGCAACCGATACACACCTTCTGGTCGATGCCATGATTTCTCACCAGTTTCTTGGTCCACCAGATAGGACGGACCCAGGTGGCCATCTCTCTCAATGTCAGATTTCTTTTGGCGACAAACGCCGTCCCTGACGCCACCTGATTGACCAGATGGGCTGCGTAGCGCCTGGCCTCTTCATAGGTGTGGGCGTCGGGAAGGTTACGGTTCATCCAAGTCTTGTGGTGCACCTTTTTCTCAGACCATGCCAGGGGAAAGGTGCTCATGTTCATGAAGGAGCGCAATCCCACTGGTACGGCGCCCTTGTCAGAAAGGGCGGCAAGAATATTACAGGCGGCGTTGTGTTGATTCCCTTCGGGGCCTCCAAAGGTCACATAGGCGGCGACCGGAGTTCCCGTTAAATCGGGGAGAGTTTGAATAAAGCGTTTGACGTAGTCCGGCGTATCATAATAAAAAACTGGGGAGCCTACGACAATAAGATCCATGCCCTTCATTCGGGCCGCATCGACGCTTCTCATATCGTCAAAAAAAACGGTGGCCCCCGACTTCTCCAGCCTTTTCGCGACAAGACGGCCAATCCGTTCCGTCATCCCGGTCTGGCTGTACCAGGTGACCAGCGCCTGTTTGACCGGGCCTTTTCTCATGGGAGATCGTCCCCTGATGGTCTCAAGGGTAATGGCGGCATGGGAGGGGGTGATTGAAGAGAGGGAGAGGGCCGCTGCCGCGGCAAGGGTTTTCTGTAAAAAACGTCTTCTTTCGAAACCGTTCATCTGGGCGTATCCTTCTATTGTTGTAACTATTCAGTATGGCCTTGTTTTAGTGGCAAAAAGCCAAGAAGCTCCCGAAAAAATAAAGAACGAACGAAACGGGCCTTTCGCCATCTTGATGAATAGCTGCTAAATAGTGCCCGAACGAAAACCAAGATTTTTTTTCGAGTTCAAGGAAGGCGAAAATTTTAACCGCAGGAATACATAGAAGTATTTCGAGGATTAAAAT
>JAGVHJ010000037.1 GCA_020056645.1 Desulfobacterales bacterium | reverse complement strand
TTCCGTGAGAAACAGACCAAGGGGAAGGATTTTTTTTGCCTCCTTTGCGTTCAGGGGCACATCCGCGAGAACGAATCTCGCGTTGTCCCATAACTTATTACCTCTGGAAAAGGGTTTCAAAATGTTGCCGAGCGTTTGAAAGAAAGAATCGGAAGGGCTATGGGGGTGATCCATTTTTTTTCTCCTTAAACAAGCGTTTGGGTTGAGGGGCGATTCCTTCCGTAGAGGCGCTTCCTAAGGAGAGACCCTCCGGAAAGATAAAATGAACGTTCGTTCTTTTATACCGATTTCAATCATGTTAAAAAAAAAATGGCAACACCTAATTCAAGGTTTAACCCCCTTTTTTAAAACGTAACTATTCAGTATGGCCTTGCTTTAGTGGCAAAAAGGCCCTTTTGTGAAGTGACATTTATTTTGTTTCGGATGAGAGATTCAAAGGCTTTTTGCGATAGAACTGGCAAACTGTCTGAGGCCTTTAGGCCAAGTTTTTGCCAGTTCAACAAAAAGCCAAGAAGCTCCCGAAAAAAATAGGGAACGAACAAAACGGGCTTTTCGCCACCTTGATGAATAGCTGCTGAATAGTTACTTTAAAACTAAAAAAAGAACCGGACCCCGATGGCCCCATCCAATTCCAGGTCCGCATCGGGTGATAGCACGAGAACGGGAACCAGTTCGGCGAATATCTCAAAGGGATGTCGCGGGGTTTCGTAGAGCATCCCAAGGGTGAGCCGGACACCCGCCTCGTTATCGTCATCATCATCGTCGTCGTCTCTGTCACGGTGATTGTCGTGGTCATGATGATGGTCCTCATCCTTGAAAATCAGGCCTGGTCCCACATAGGCCCCGAACTGTCCGGCGCTTGGTTTGGGGAAAATATCCCAGAAGTGCCAGAGATAATCGGCGTGAATCGAAAAATCGTCAAATCCGATGGCCCCGTCGATGGCGTTTGTCCGATCGAGCCAGTATTTGGCGCAGATACCTGTGGGTTCACCGAGAATGATCCCCATCCCGAAAGGCCCCCCCTGTTTGGCGTAAGAAAAAGAGGCTCCGATAAGAATAGTTGCAATAACGATCCATTTCTTCATGTCAATCTCCTGAAAGTGAGCGGGTCGCCGAAGTCAACCGCCGTGAATGATGAAAAACTCCCCAGGGAATTAGCCCTTTTATCACCAAACCGCAATGCTTTTTCACCAGGTGGAGGCGCTAAAACCCTCCCGCGTTATACCGGGCTTGAGCGGACGTCCAGAATCACTTACCAGGGGGATCGATTCCTATCAACGTTTTTTCTTGTCCTTGCGATTTGTTTCATCTATATTTGACCTCTTTTGGGTTATTTTCAGTCCAGAATCGTTTTTCGCCTACAATGGCACTGCCGGGAGCCAACCTTTTTAAAAGGTTGACAAACACCTTTTAGGGACTGCTTTTAGAAAGAGGCGATTTTGTCATCTTTAGCGATCTCTAAACGTCCAATCCTCCAACCTATTTGTCCAGATTTTTTTGAAATCTGGCCGACGGAGGCATGCGTTAATGGTATTTCAATCATTTCTTTTTTCCTAAGGAGGCATTGGCTCTCCGCCTGAAAGGGGATGAAGGGATTTATGATAACAGGAAGGCCGTTTGTGTTAAGAGTATCGGCGATCGTTTTCATGCTATGCTTCCCCGCGCCCTTCTTCGCCATGGAGCCGCTCCTCATCCCTGACGATCTGACGGAAATCAAGATCGGAAAACATATCGAATTCCTTGAAGACCCGGAAGGCGATTTTTCCATCGAGACCCTGACCCATCCTTTGACATCGGGCAATGGTCAATGGATCGCCTCCCAAAAAGATGCGATCGGGTTTGGATACACCCAAAAGGTATACTGGGTGAGGTTTTCCGTGAAGAATCCCTTTGACCGGGAGGCGCCCTTCTTTTTAATCCAGGGGTATCCCCTGATCGATGAGGTGGCGCTTTTCCTGCCCGAGGAAAGAGGCGGTTTTTCAACCATCCGGATCGGCGACAGGTTTCCTTTTGGTGAGCGATCCATTAAATACCGCAATCCGGTTTTTGAGATCAAGATCCCTGCAAAGAGTGAAGCGACTTACTATCTCCGCTACCAGACCACCAGTTCTCTCCATATTCTCCTCAGCATCACCTCCCCTTCTTCCTTTTATGACCATCTGAATCTGGAGTTGCCCATTTTCTGGATATATTACGGTCTCTTATTAAGCTTAATAGTCTATAATATTTTTCTCTTTGTTTCCATAAAAGATATTCATTTTCTCTACTATATCTTTTTTGTTGTTTTCTACATGCTTTTTCAGATGACCTTAAATGGATTCTCCTTCCAATATCTGTGGCCAAACGCCATCTGGTGGGCCAACAATTGCCTGCCGCTTTTCATGTGCCTCGCCTATTTCTGGGGCACCCAGTTCGGTAGGTCCCTCATGGCGTTTGAAAAGCACCTTCCACGGATCAACACCGTGCTCAAGTTCTGCCAATCTCTCGCCGTATTGGGAATGCTCCTTGCCATGACCGTCCCTTACCGGGCCGCCATTATTTTTTCGACCGGCCTTATCGTGACGGTCATGATCACCATCTCCGCCTCTTTTTATCTGATGGTCAAAGGGTCGCGCCCTGCGATTTTTTTTGCCGTAAGCTATGGCTTTTTGGCCTTTGGAATAACCCTATTCGCCC
>JAGVHJ010000071.1 GCA_020056645.1 Desulfobacterales bacterium | reverse complement strand
TTGAGCAAGTTGGACTGCTTCTTGGTTAATTTTTCGTGGTCTTGACATACACAAAGCATAGCACAGTTAGTCTCATCTTGACAAGAAATTAGAATAAGGCTCGGTCGGACTGCCAAACTGCCGTAATAAACGTCCACCCTGAAAGTATCTGTAAACACAATAGCAATCTAAAGATAATTTTATCCATTCTTTTATATTGGCGCCCAACGGGGCTATAACCGGCGCGTAGCATAGCGGAGCGTTCGCGTTTATGGCCGAGTTAGGTTTCCTCATCCTCCAGTTCTTCAGCCGCCGCTTCGATTTCTGCCCCTATGTATGCGTCATTATCGATAGTGTTGACATATAACTTCCCACGTGAGTCTCGCACCACTACATCAATACGTCTTGTTCTTTTTAGCAGGTCGTCTCTGATCAACTCACCCGTCGAGAAAGATTTAGTTTGATGTTCTGCAAGTTCGACAGGTGCTTTCTTATCTACTATCCCACCGAAAATAGATGACCAGATCGCGTATCTTTCGCCAATCAGATCTTTCTCGTTATCTTTGTACTCAACCGTTACAACCGAAACTGGCCTTCTCCCGAGATTGGTCACTTCAACCTCTATTTCATACGTTTCCTCTCCAGAACCAATCGTTGTCAGCATGTGAGCAGTGCACCTCAATTTGTGACGGTCACTCAACCGTCTCTCAATGCTGAACCATAGAGAAACAAGTGAAATGATCAGTGCAGCGACTGCGATAGGATCGAATGACATAGTGCTCCTTCTGTGAACCTAACCAATTATTAACCGATTTTTTTTCCGGATACTATCCAAATTGACATATTAACCGACATGAAACTGTCTAATGAAACATATTTCTGAATCTTTACTTTATATCATGGATAAAGGCAAGCGTGTTTGGCAAACTTTTCAAAAGTTTGGCTCCCGGCAGGGCCGCCGGAGGCGCATAAAACATATAAAATATGAAATATGAAATATCTTTAGAAAAGCGTCAACTGAATCGGTTTTTTCAGGGGCGGTTCCCGGTCCTGCTGGCTGTTCTCTTTCCTGAGGAGGTGGGTTTCGATATCGGTTACAAAGGGCGAAATTTCTGGGTGGATGGTCTTTCCGAAGAGTTTTCTTTTATCGGCGTGGGAGAGAAAGAGTTGATCCTTGGCCCGGGTCAGGGCCACATAGAAGAGCCGCCGCTCTTCCTCCACATCGACGGTCGCGTCGCCGGGCCTTTGGTAAGGAATGTTGCCATTTTCGCATCCGGGAATGAAGACGATGGGGAATTCAAGACCCTTGGCCCCGTGGATGGTCATGATGGAGACCCGCTCCAGCTCCGGCACGATCATGTCGCTGTCCTGATATAAGGCGATGGCGTTTAAAAATTCCAGGGCGTTTTGGCCAAAAGGCTCGGCCATGCGGGCGATCCTCTGGACAATCTCTTTTTCCGATCGGGTTTTAAGCGTTTCGCGGATGGCCCCGACCTCCTTTGCCAGATAGAGAACCTGATTTTTAACCGATTGACCTGCGAGCGATTGGGCAAGGCCCGGCACAAGCGAAATCAGCTGATCGGAATCGCCTTTTTTGGGATAGGAGCCGTTTTCGTGGGAGAGGGGTTTCCCATGGAGAAGCTTCAGACAGGCGAGAATTCTTTTGACGCCCTCGGCGGAAAAGGCCTGATCCCGGTGGACCACCTCGCAGGGAATGCCGCCCTTGTCTAAAATGGCTCCGATCTCTCTTCCTTCCCGGATGGTTCGTACAAGAATGGCGAAATCCGAAAAACTGAGCGTCTCTTTCTGCGTTGCCGAATCGGCCTTTCCAAAGTCGATGGAGTGGAAACCGGTGCCGCCGATCATCCGCTCGATTCTTTTGCCGATGGTGACCGCCTCGGAGAGCGCCGTTGGATGGCGGGTCACATGGATGACCGGAACCCCTTCAATTCCCGAATAGACCCGATCCGCAGGGGACGACTTTTTTCCTTTGGCGATCACATGAAAGGAGGCCGCGAGGATGGCCTCGGTGGATCGGTAATTTTTTTCAAGGGAGATGACGCGCGCCTCTGGAAAGGCTTTTTGAAAAGTTTCAAAGCCGGTGGCGTCCGCGCCGCGAAATCCGTAAATGGCCTGGTTCGGGTCGCCGATCACGCAGATGGAATTGTGAGGACCAAAGAGGGCCGTGATGAGCCGGTGCTGGCCTGGGTTCAAGTCTTGAAACTCATCCACGAAAATATAACGGAACCGGTCACGGATACGATTCCGGTAATCCTCGTCCCGTTCAAGACGGATGACCACATTGAAGATCAGATCGTCGTAATCGAGAAGCCCCTTCTCCTTCATTCGCGCCTGAAAGGCGGCATAGAAGGCTCGCACAGCCGGTTCATTGGAGATGCCTTTTTCCCGGCAGGTGGCTGAAAGGTCGTCCAGAGGCCCTTCGATCCGCTGCTTGAACCCGGATATCCAAGCGGCCATTTTTTCGGCTTTCAGGGGTTCGGGATAGGTGTGATCGGTTAAAACCGCTTCAATTTCTTTTCGTTTTTCCGTATCGTCGATCACCGTAAAGGTCTGGTCAAAGGCGGCCATCTCTTCCGCGAGAAGGTCGTGGCAGAGCGAGTGAAAGGTCTGGGCCTTGGGAATGGGCTGGGTTTTTAAAAGGTGGTGAAGCCTCTCCGCCATTTCAAGAGCCGCTTTCCGGGTAAAAGTGATGGCGATGACCTCTTCGGCCTTGGCCGCTTTTTCCTGGACAAGCCGTGCGATTTTTTGAGTGAGGGTGAAGGTTTTTCCCGTTCCCGGTCCTGCTTTGATGAGGAGCGCGCGGCTTCTGTCCTCTATGGCCTGAAGCTGGAGAAAATTGATCTCCTTAGGATGTTCCGCTTCCGGCTTCTTTTTCTGGGGTGCAGGAGGCTTGGCCTTATGAATGGTCTGTTCCTTCTCCGATCCGGCCTTGAGGTAACCGGTCGGCCCATCGCTTGCCGCCTTGAAAGGAAAGAGCAATTTCTGGCCGGAGAGGGCGCTCTTCTCACCGGATTCGAAGAGGCGGACTTTGCCGAACTCGCCATCGTAGCCCGGAAGCACATGGATATCGTTCTCGCGCATTTTTTTAATGCCCTCGGCCAGAAGGGGAACCCCTGTTTTTTTGAGTTCCTCAATGGGGATATCCTTGAGGATGGCGAACTCGTTGGGCTTGATGTCTAGGCCCGAGATCACGAGGCGCTTCGTCTTGTAGAAAGCGTCGATGTCGGCGGCGGGCACGCTGAGCTCGCGCACTCCGGGATAGAGGTCCGAGACGTTGACCTTCTCCCGTTCGTAGTCCTGCGTCTCCAGCCCGATGGACTCGGCCTTGATGCGCAGGTTGATGTCCTTGGAGATGAAGACGACGCGCTCGCCCTTCTTCTTGAGGTGCTGGGCCACGCCCAGGATCATATTGTCCTTGGTGTTGGACATGAACTGGGCCGGGAGGCCGCCGTTGTGGACCATCTCCACGCGCAGCGTCCCGCCGTGGGGGAGAGGGACCCCGTCGGTGAGCCGCCCTTTGGCCCTCAGCTGGTCCAAGGTCCGGGCCACCTCGCGGGCGGCGCGTCCGCGCTCGTCGTTGCTGCGCTTGAAGGTGTCGAGCTCCTCGATGACGGGCAGGGGGATGACCACGGCCGAGCCCTCGAAGGAATGCAGGGCGTTGGGGTCGTGGATGATGACGTTGGTGTCGAG
>JAGVHJ010000038.1 GCA_020056645.1 Desulfobacterales bacterium | reverse complement strand
GAGTGATTTAAGTAATAGCTTGAATTGATTATCAATGCCTCCGGCGGCCCGCTTTTAAAAAGCTGGGCAAATAGGTTTTTAGATGATGGTTATAGAACCTTTTTTACCATGTTTGGCAACCTTTTCAAAAGGTTGGCTCCCGGCAGGGCCGTCAAGGCGAATCCTACATGCGATTACCCTGCCCCCCTCCTTTCTTGGAATCACTCTGTTGAAAGCGTGAGTTTTAAAATCTGAATCTTCGTATTCCCGCTGCTTTGCCCTGGAAAATAGGGCCTATAGGCGAGGAGGATCTTCCCGTCACCTGTGGCGTCCGCATCGAGAACCCCATTGTGTTCAAGTCCCCGGCCCATGAGAGTGGGGCTTCCATCGATCAGATTTCCCGAAGCATCTGTCTCCAGGAGAGAGATGGCCCCGGCACCGTGGGAGCCCACAGCCCAATACCCGCCATCAGGACGATTTCCCAGAGAACAGAAATCAATGGCGTTCTCAGGCGACACCTGGTCGATTGTTTTCGTCCACAAGCAGATCCCATTCGGGTCGATCTTGACGAGGAGATTCTGAAAATGGGGGACCGACCAGTCATTCTGGTTCAGGATCACCACGGTCCCTCCGGCGTCGTCTGAAATAAGATCCCCAGGAGGATAAACCTCAAGCCGGGCCTCTACCGGGCAACTCCAAAGTTCATTGCCAAGGGCATCCAGTTTGAAGAGGGCCGGTGGCCCGCTCTTTTTTCCAAGGAGGATACACCCGTTGTCCGGCGTAACGGCGACCGCATAGCCGGCGTAATCGCTCTTCATCCAGACACGATCGCCGTTTTCGTCCAAGAGCATCACCTGGTTTAGACCCGCGGCGATGAATCCGCTCATATCGGCGGTTGGGGAGACGGCCCGTAAAACCATGGCGTCATAGCGCTTCTGCCATACGACCTCCCCCATATCGTTAATCCTTATGAGATAGGCCTTTTCACCATTTCCCAACGGCGTGTCCGATGGGATATCCTCGGATCTGCTGCCGCCCGATGCGATATAGCCCCCGTCGGACAGGGGGCTTATGGCATAGAGCGTGTCATAGGCCCCGCCGCCATACAAATTCCGCCACTCAAGCATCCCCGCCGCGTCGAATTTAAGGATGTAGCCGTCCACATCGCCGTGGCCGGATTCCCCCGGAATATCCGCCGCATGATGGGTCGCGACGACAAATCCGTTATCCGGGGTCGCTTGGATGCGCGTCGCGGCCCAGGGTGCGTCAATGGCCACGGAGGCGGTCGGAACGAGGATCTCCCGTGAAAGCGTATAAAGTATTTCACCATCCTGGGTTGCGGTCACGATCAAGAGGTGGGCTCCCCCATCCTCTTGTGCGGGAGAAAAATCAAATCGATCTCCATCTCCCACGATCTTTCCGTCCAGGGTCCATTGATATGCGTAGTCGCCCTCCGGATAGGCTTTTGCCGTGTACGTCATGGTTTCCCCTGGCGGATTCGCCACGGTCTGTTTTGGGGAGACCGAAAGGCCCCGCACCATCACCTTCCATGTCCGGCTATGCACACGGTTTACCGACGCCAAAATGGGATCGAGCGCGGGCCAGGTATCGGCCCAGGCTTTCAGACGAAAGGTGACCTGATAGATTCCCGCGCTTTCCAGGTCCGGGGTGAAGATGGCCTTGTCAACCAACGTCTCGTCGTTGATCTCTTCTGAAAAATCACCCAAGTGAACCGGGACTTGAGGCTCTCCGCCCGATATATCCATGATGGTGAATGTCCTGTAGAAGTTTTGGGTTCCCGACGTTTTCATTTTGAAGAGCTGTGTTTCACCGGGATTCATCACGACCATTTCCCCTGGGTCTGGCGAAACAGATAAAACACATCCATAAAGAAAAACTGACAGCAAAAAAACCATTGACCCTAAAACCGCTTTTTTCATCATCTGTTTTTTATATCCCTCTTTCAGACCACCCCCATCATGACCACAATGGGTTCGTCTATGGTCTATAAATCGCCATTAGCGTCAATCTTCAGCACGTAGAAATCACGCTCTCCCTTGTTGAGCGTTCCTGGAATATCCTGCGACAAGGAGTCAGAGACGATCATATAGCCGCCCTCCCGCGTCTGATGAACGCAATCCGTGCAGTTGTCGGATGATTCCCTGCCGCTGCCGCCAAAGAGTTTCTGCCACTCCAGGGTTCCATCAGGGCCGGTCTTGATGACATAGGCGTCAAAATCGCCCCTGGGAGATGTTCCGGGAATATCGGTTGAGTCGGAGATGCCGGAGATGATGAAACCACCCTCCGCCGTCTCCGCAACGGAGCTCGCCCCATCGCACCCGTTTCCACCATAGAGCTTATGCCAGAGGCTATTTCCATCTCCGTCGATTTTCATGAGAAGGATGTCCACCTGGCCCTTGAAGTCTGGAATATCTGTTGATTGGGAGTCACCCACGACCACAAATCCCTTGTCCGATGTCTCAACCACGAACCAGGCGTTGTCATCGCCGTTCCCGCCGATTTTTTTGTTCCAGAGCACCCTCCCCCTGCGGTCGAGCTTGAAGATGTGAAAAGCCCTTTCGCCTGTGATTCCGGGGATATCTTCCGACTCGGAATAGCCAACGACGATATAACCGCCATCGCTCACCGGTTGAATGGCCCGCATCTCCTCCGCGCCGCTTCCACCATACATGGCATGCCATTCGATATCGCCGTCCGCGTCTGTTTTAATGATGTAATAGTCGCCGTCGCCGCCATGATAGGTCGTTCCCAAAATCGATGACGACGCCGTACCCGCGATGATAAAGCCACCATCCGCCGTTGGCTTGACCATGTTGGCGCAATCGTCCCCTTTATTGGTGTACCACTTCTCCCAGACCAGAAGGCCGAAAGCATCAAGGCAGGCAACGTAATAGCCGCCCTCGCCCGTGTTCCGCTCCCGGCTTCCAGAGACAATATATCCGCCATTTGCGGTTTGCTGGATGGAGAAGAGTTCATCCCCCTCCTCTCCGCCGATCTGACGCTGCCAATCGATGACGCCCGATGAATCGAGCTTCACGATATAGAAATCCATCCAGCCGCCGTTCACCTGACCCTCGATATCCGTCGAGGTGGAGGCCCCGGCGACGATGTAGCCCCCATCGGCTGTCTTGCTGACCGAATGGATCTCCTCAGAGCCGCTGCCGCCGTAAAGATTCTGCCAAGTGGGAATATTCAAGGCATAGGTTGAAAAATGGGGGGTTGCAACCTGGAGCTGGTTCAGGATCGTGTCCTGACTCTCCAAGGCGAGCTTCTCCCACGCGGCGGCAGCTTCATTGTAATAGCTTACGGCAAGGTTCTCTTCAGAGACGCCATAACCGTTCAAAAAACCATCCTGATCCCCATCGTCGTATGAGAAGATCACCTCTATCGGCTTCAGAAAGGCGACCCCGTCCGGTTCAAGACTCACACAGGCCCCGACCGGCTGATCCTCCATGTTTCCCGGATTTTTAACGATTTTCGCGGTAAGGGTCCGCGCTTCCGTTAAAGCCCCTGGCGGGATCTGGACGATGGTCTTTCGATTGGGGTTCTCGTAATCGGCGATCTCGATCTCCCCGCCTTCCGGCCCGATGGTTTTCGAAACACCGGGATCTTCCAGATCGATGATCCACGAATGGTCGTCCTTGAGCCCCAAATAAGTGGAGCGGAGAGAGAGCACATGGGCGGTTCCAGGCCTGCCTGCGCCCTCATAGTTGTAGCTCTTGGCCTCTTCCGCCACCTGGACGCCGTCTAAAAACCATCGCCCCTTTTCTCCGGGTAATGAAAGGGTCGCTTCAAATACCTGGGACTCTCCGATCTGAAGCGCCAGACGCCCTTCCTCCGGATAGGGCGAGGTGATACAGCTTGCAAAAGAAAAAGCAAATCCGATTAATATCAAAAAAACCCATTTTTTCAGCATGTTTTTGTCCTTTCTTGAAACGGTTGCTGGTTTTGTGAAAAATATAACAATGAAATTTCTATGTCAACAAATGAATCGATGGGGGGGGGGGGGGGCCAAAAAACCCTC
>JAGVHJ010000203.1 GCA_020056645.1 Desulfobacterales bacterium | reverse complement strand
GGCATAACCGGAAAAAGACCCCTCCCCTGCTCGGCGGCGTATTGTGCCAGTGGAACATGGTCACGCCCCTCGATCTTTTTTCAACCCTGAAAAAACATGACAAGCTATTAAAGGTGGGGGAGATCCTGTTGCGACAAGGGAAGGTGACATCCTCCCAGCTTGACGAAGCCCGATCGGCCCGCGACAAGGCCCAGGAACCCTTTGGCAAAATTCTGGTGGACCAAAAGCGCGTCACCCAAAGGGAGCTCCACCATGCCCTGGCCACCCAGGGGAATATTCCCTTTTCACCCCTTGACGGATTCTTCTATGAAAAGGATGCGGTCAACACCCTCGCCCATTTCACCGGCTTCGAGCCCCTCTTTGAAAAAAAGGTCGTGCCCCTGGAATATGGGAATGAGATTTTGACCATCGCCGTTTCCAAGCCGGAGAACATGGAGAGTGTTTCTGCCCTGACCTATAAGAACGCCATGTTCCGAATCAAATTCCTCCTGATTCCCGAAGAAAAATTTCATTCGATTCTAAGCGAATTCTGGAATGTCAACGAAGACGCGGGGCGTGACCCAGTTTCGAGAAAACCGGTCATGGTCCTGGCAGATCCCGACTCCGAAACCGGCAAAATAGACGCTCTCTATTTCCGGTACAAAATCTTGAGAAAGAGTTCCGACGACACCGATTTCGAATCCAGGATCTATCTATTCAGGGAGTTTATCCGCGGCAATCATCATCGGATCGTGAAGCGGTTTCAGTGCCGGGAGGTCTCCTATCAACTAGAGGAGAGGGAAGGGAGAGTCCTGATACACGCATTTCCAGGCGCACTCTGTTAAACGGCAAGCGGGAGGCTTATTGAATGGCCAGGATTATTGCGGTCACCAGCGGCAAAGGGGGCGTGGGTAAAACCAGTATCAGCGTGAATCTGGCGGTGTACCTGGCCGGTATCGGATACCGGGTTCTGCTTTTCGACGCGGATCTGGGACTCGCCAACGCCAATATTCTTCTGGGCCAATACCCGAATTTCACGTTAAAGCATGTCTTTGAAGGCATAAAGAGGCTTCAGGAGGTGGTGATCCGGGATTGTTACGGGATCGATATCATCCCCGGCAGTTCGGGCATGGAGAAGATGGCCGACATCCCCCAAGAATCTCTTTTAGAGCTGATCCGATCCTTCAGGGATCTCGACGGCTACGACATGATCATTGTCGACACCTCGGCCGGAGTTTCCAAAAATGTCATCTCCTTTTGCCTCTCCGCAACCGAGATCGTGCTCGCCATCACCCATGATCCGGCGGCGCTTACCGATGCCTACGCACTGGTGAAACTCCTCGCCATGAACATGTACCAAGGCCCCATCCAGGTGATCGTCAATCACGCTCCGGACATGAAAACCGCGTCCATGCTCTTTGAGCGATTCAGCGACACCACCCAAACATTTCTTTCATCCCGGATGGCCTTTCTCGGCGCTATTTTTTCCGACCCCAACGTTCCCGAATCGTCCAGGCGTCAGGAGCCGTTTATCGTCTGCTACCCCGTATCCCAGGCATCCAAGTGCATCCATGATATCGCGGGAAAGCTGGTGTTGCGGAAACACGAAAGCAGGCCAAGCACTCTGGATGATTTTCTGAAAGGCTATTTAAAATTGATGAAGGGTCCATTGAACTATTCTCAAAAAAACGGTATGGAGAGTCCCAAGGAGCCGCCCGCTCCCACCGTACCTCGGGTCAAACGCGTTCAACCCGTTGAGCCGAACCCACGGCAAAGAGCGCTCCCTCCGGAAAGAGGCCGGGGAGTCCATCTGATCGCCACCTATTTTTCAGGAGTGAACGCCATTCTTGAAAAGCTGTCCCAGGGCGTGGACCAGATGGCGGGCGAGATCGGGTCCATACGGGCCTTGATGGAAAAGGAAAGAGAGCAGGGCGACCGCCCGGATATCAATAAGGAGACGAAACCGGTGATACTTGATTTCGAGGCCTATTTTGAAACAAAAAACCCATTTGGGAGTTCCCTATGATAAGCGTCAGACAATTCCGATACGCTTCCGATAATCTGGCCTATCTTATTTATGGAGAAAAAGAGGCTGCAGCGGTGGATGGCGGGGCCGTGGATGAGATTCTCTCATTTGTGGAGGAAAAGGGGGTGCGGCTCGCATATGTGCTAAACACCCACTCCCACTACGATCACACATCGGGCAACCAGGCCTTGCTGAACCGGTCAAGGGCGCTTTTTCTGGACAATGGAAGCCTCAGAAAAAACGGATTTTTTACGGTGGATGGAAACCGGGTGATGGTTTACCATACACCGGGCCATATGGAGGATTGCCTGATTTTTAAAACAGGCGATTATCTGATCACCGGAGACACCCTCTTCACCGGGACCGTTGGCAACTGTTTTTCAGGGGATCTGGAAGGATTTTTCAAATCGATTCAGCTCATCCAATCGTTTCCACCCCAGACCATCATCTATCCGGGCCATGACTATGTGCGGGAGTCCCTGATCTATGCGAAAAGCCTTGAACCGGACAACCCGGATATCGCCCGGTTTCTCGAAGCCTATGATCCAGAACACGTATTTTCGACCCTCAAAGAGGAAATGAAAATTAACCCCTACCTGCGGCTGAACGATGAACGGATCATCCAGATGCTTGATGCGGAAGGGCTTCCTGCTGGGACCGAATATGAGAGATGGGTCTCCCTCATGCAGGCGACTTAGGGGGCGGATGAATCCTATTTTTCTGATTTTCTGACACGCCGGTCCAGGGCCAAGGCCTTATGCAGCCCAGGATCGATGGAATACGGCACTTATTTTGGCATGAAAACAAGGAGCGACGATGGGAAAAAATGTTGTTGAAAAAATTGATGATCAGGTACTGGTGAGACGGGTTCTCATCAGTGTTTCCGATAAAACCGGCCTCGAATCGTTTGTGCCGGAGCTGCTGGCGATGAACCCGGAGTTGAAAATCTATTCAACCGGCGGAACCTACCAACGGCTGAAAGAGATTCTGGGAGAGAAGGCGGCTTTCACCCTTGAACAGGTTTCCGATTACACCGGCCAGCAGGAGACCCAGGGAGGCCTGGTAAAGACCCTCGATTTCAGGATTTATCTGGGCCTTCTCACGGAAACCTACAACGAAAGCCACCAGGAGGACATGAAACGGACCCTCTCGATTCCCATCGATATGGTGGTGGTCAATCTCTACCCCTTCAGCGACACCATCAAAAAGGCCTCTGTCACCGTTGAAGTGGCGAGGAGCAACATCGACATCGGCGGCCCAACCATGATCCGCGCCGCCGCCAAGAACTACCTACGGGTGGCCTCTGTGGTCTCTCCCGGCGACTATCAGGGAATCATCGCCCAGATGAAGCAAACCAGCGGGAAGACCACCCTCTCCATGCGTTTCGACCTGGCGAAAAAAGCGTTCCTTCACACGGCTGAATACGACAAGACCATTTCCGGTTACCTGAACGCCCGCTCCATTGAGGAGGTTCTCTCCTGCTACAAGACCGGAGGAAACCATGAGTGATGATCTGAAAGCCATGTACAAAACCATCATGGACGACCATTTCCCTTCCACCATGGAGATCAGCTTCGTCGAAGGGGGTAGCCGCCAGACCCTGCTCTATGAGAAGGTCGCCTGGACCATCGATCAGGTCCGGAAAGGGCTTCGCTACGGCGAGAATCCCGGCCAGGAGGCATCTCTTTACCGGCTTATCAACGGGAATCTGGTCATCGGCGATGTCAAGACCATCCAGCCCGGCCTTTATCTCACCTCGGATATCGAGCTCCTTCAGTCCGGCAAGCATCCAGGAAAGACCAACCTCACGGATGCGGACAACGCCCTCAACATCCTGCGCTATTTTTCCGACCGGCCAACGGTTGTCATCGTGAAACACAATAACCCGTGCGGGGTGGCAAGGGCCGCATCCCTGGAAGAGGCTTACACCAAAGCCTACATGGCGGATCGTATCGCCGCCTTTGGCGGATGTATCGCCGTCAACCGGGCCATTGACCGGGCCACCGCCGAAGCGATCTCCAACCAGTACGCCGAGGTGGTCGTGGCCCCGGATTTCGAAGAGGGTTCCCTGGAAATACTGGGAAAAAGAAAGAACCTCCGGGTGATCCGGATCGGAAACATCCAAAAGCTCCACACCTTCGTGGGCCAGCAGTTCGTGGATTTCAAGAGCCTCATCGACGGCGGCCTCATCGTTCAGACCTCATTTGTTCCAAAAACCCTCAGAAAAGAGGATCTGCTGCCAGCGGAGTGTGAGTACCAGGGCAGACTTTACAAGATTAAGCGCCAACCTACCGACGCGGAATACGAGGATATGCTCTTTGGCTGGCTGGTGGAGGCAGGCGTCACCTCCAACTCGGTCATCTATGTGAAAGATAACGTCACGGTGGGGATCGGAACCGGTGAGCAGGACCGGGTGGGCGTGGCCGAGATCGGCCGGGACAAAGCCTACCGGAAACTGGCCGACCGTTACTGCTTCCACGCCTGCGGCCTCTCTTACAACGACTGCGCCGATCCGGCCCTCAAGGCCGACATCGATAGACGGGTGGCCCTGGAGAAGGGCGGACTGATCGGCGCATGCATGGTGAGCGACGCTTTTTTCCCCTTCAGAGACGGAATTGACGTGGGCCTGAGGGAAGGGGTCGGCTCCGTGGTCCATCCAGGGGGATCCTTAAACGATTACCAATCCATTGAGGCGTGTAACGAAACAGGCGCGACCATGGCCTTTACCGGCCAACGAAGTTTCAAGCATTAAAAGAACGCTTAAAAAAATAGAGTGGCCGTCTTTCTCACCTTATATAAGG
>JAGVHJ010000039.1 GCA_020056645.1 Desulfobacterales bacterium | reverse complement strand
GGACCATCCCCCCCTTGGTCAGAATCGAAACGGGCCGGTGGTCAATTCGTTTTTTGTCCCAGAGATACCGGGAAAAAATCCGGAGGCCGTTTCCGCTTTTTTCAGCTTCACTGCCGTCTGGGTTGAAGATTCTAAGAAAAAAGGGGGTCTCCTTGGTCCGGATCGGCCCCAGAAGGATGCCGTCTGAGCCAACGCCGAAATTCCGGTGGCAGAGGGTCCGGATGAGGGCGGGGGTGAGTTCGCCCGTGAACGCTTCGGGGTCGATCACGATATAATCGTTACCAAGGCCGTGATACTTATAAAATTCCATGGGTCTCTATCCTTTTGATAAGTTTTCTGAAACGGCTTCCATGGTATGGACCACGGAAATTTGATCTTTGTTCTTATGAAACAGCTCTTCCAGCTGGAGCATGCAGGCCGGGCAACCGGTCACTACTTTTTTTGCGCCGGTCTTTAAAATGGATTCCCGCTTTCTCATGCCGATTTGCATAGAGACGTCGTGATGTTTCAGGTGGAAAGTTCCGCCAAACCCGCAGCAGGCATCGGCGTCATCGGGTGCGATCAGGCGGTTCATGGGGTTCATCTGTATGAGAAAGAGCGGCTCCCGGTCGACTCCAAGAGATTTTTTCAGATGGCACGGGGCATGATAGGTCACAGGCGTGGCATCCGGAATCGGTTCCGAAAAGGGCGTTTTTTTATACAATTCATAAGCAAGCTGATGGATATCCATGGTTTTCCCGGACACAATCCGGATGCTCTCTTTGACAGAGGGAGAGGCGTTTTCCATCATCATGGGCCAGAGGTGTTTAATCGCAACGACACAGGTGGGGCATGCGGATACGATGACATCATACTCTTGGGAGGAAAAAATTTTCAGATGGTGCTGAACAAGCTTGGTAAATGAAAGGAGATCCCCCGCGGTCAGGGCCGGCATTCCGCAGCACCCCTGATGTAGAGGCGTCTCCACATCGATGTCTGCATGGGTTAAGACCCGGTAGACGGCCATGCCGATTTCCGGGTAGATTTTGTCGATTAGGCAGCCCGTGAAAAAGGCGACCTTAAGCGGCTTCTCCCTCTGGTCCCCGGGGGGAGTTTGACATGCGCCCTCTTTGATCCATTCATGAAAGGGCTTGGGTGCAAGGGGCTTGAAACAGCGTCCGGAAAAAATCGCCGGCAACTCCCGGATGCTCCCCTGGCCTGACCGGTTCAGAAAAAAATGGAGTCCTTTTTCCCCAAGGGAGCTGATCGCATCGAACCGGCTGGGGTGGGAAAGGAGCCGCCTGAAGAGAATCTTTTCAAATAAAGAGAGACCGTGATACTCTGCAAGGAAAGCCCTCGCCTGGATGAGGAGTTCGTGGGGCCGGATCTCCCTGGGGCACTTGAGGGCGCAAGAGCCGCAGAGAAGGCAGCGGCCGGTTCTTTGGGACACCCCTTGTCCATCCGTCAGAATCCCATGAATAATGCCTGAGAGAAGGGCGATTTTCCCCCTGGCCGTGTCGGTCTCCCTGCCGGTGGTCTTATAGAGAGGGCAGGCCGCCATGCACATGCCGCAGCGGGTGCACCGGTTGAGGGTGGCTTCAAGATGTTTCAATGAAGAGATCAGGATCTTTATTTTCGAAGGTGTCGTCATTTTTAGCGCGTCATCATTCATTAGAGTCAATTTTCCGCCGAGTTTAAACACACTTTGAATGGAATTACAATTGCATATCGGTGCTCCAGGCTGGCGTAATAGGAAAAATGGCCCATGAAATCTTTTGACTTTTTTTCGGATTGAAAATAATTTTTATATTATGGAAAATATCTATCTGGAAATCAGAAAACGGGCGAGGCAGCTGGTTAAAAAACACCCTGTTCCTGACTTTTACAGGGATTTCAAGCAGGCCGACGGAGAATCCAGGCGATTTTTCGACACCGATCAGGTGATTTTAAAGTTGCGGGATTTTGTCGCCTCTGAAATCGAAAGCGACTTTGGGCACGGCATGACCCACGCGAAAAAGGTCAGCATCGATGCTGGCACCCTGGTTCTGGTCGAGAGTCCCCGAATATTCTTAACGGAACCGGCGATCCGCCGGAAACTCCTTGTGGTTCAATGCGCCGGGCTTTTGCATGATCTGAAAAGAAAAGAGAGGGATCATGCGATCAAGGGGGCTGACTTTGCCGCGGAGACTCTCAAGGGATATCAGTTGTCCGGAACAGAGATAAACGAGGTGTGCCAGGCGATACGGCACCATGAGGCGTTCAAGGAGAACCGAGGCGGAATCGCTCCTCCCCTTCTCACCCCCCAGGAATTATTGATTTCCGATTGCCTCTATGATGCGGATAAATTCCGATGGGGGCCGGACAATTTCACCCACACGGTCTGGGACATGGTCATATGCGCGCAGATACCACTCTCCAAATTCATTCGGCATTACAAAGGCGGCCTTGACGCCGTATCGCGGATCAAACTCACCTTCAGAACCGCCACCGGCAAACAGTATGGCCCCCAATTCATCGATATTGGCGTCTCGGTTGGGGAGAAGCTGTTTCAGATCATCCAGAAGGAGTTTTCCGGATATCTCTAATCTCTCAATCGGGGGACCGGTCTGTCGATCCATCTGTTACTCGATGTTCAAGTTTTTGTTAATTTTCCCAACTCCGGCGTTGGAAAAAAATTTTGATCCTCGAAATACCTCATGTATTCCTGCGGTCAAAATTTT
>JAGVHJ010000447.1 GCA_020056645.1 Desulfobacterales bacterium | reverse complement strand
GAAACCGCAGAGCGACAGGGTAAGCGCCTTTACCGGTTTATATCCGAAGACGATATTGAAAGACTCGATATTTTCCAGGGCGGGAAGGGACTCGGTGCGAAGCTGCTTTGCAAATGGGGTCCGGTAGGCGTTTCCATAGAACATCTTGATATGGCGGGTCTCATCGGGGCTCCATACAAGGCCCGTGGTGTAACTGACCTTATCCTGGTAGTTGCTATGGTCATCGTTTCTTAAACCCAGTAACCATTCGAAATCCCCCACTCTGTGAACATACTGGCCGAATAAGGAAAAGAGTTCGGAATGGTAATCCGCCTGGACATACTGTGGAAAGAAGAGCAGATTCTCCTCTCCGAAATAGTCTGGGAAGTAGCTGTTCCAGACCGGCGCATCGGTGATTCTTTTTTTACGGAAAGAGATCCCGCCGGTGAAAATGCCTTTTCCATCCATCACCCCATGATCATAGACCGCTTCTCCATAAAGGGTATCTTCATCGTAGGGGATGGTCAGATCCACGATCCGGTGTTCGGGCCTCATCCCCGCATAAAAAAAGGTGAAACGCAAGGCGTCGTCGCCCCCTATCTCTTTTCGGGCTTCGATCTTGGCCTGGGTTGTGCTCATATTCCTCTCCTCGGGCCAAGTGAGGGAGCCGGCCTCATTCGACACCTCATAGGGTGTCATGGCGTCGGAGAGCCTCATGGAGAAGGTCAACCACTTGCCATAGGTCAGATTGCCCGACGCCTCCATGTCGTGGGAACGGCTTGAGGAAAGCGTCCCGAACCGTTCCTCATAAGAGACGGGAGAGGCCTCTTCGCCCCAGAACCGGACCAGGTTTACACCATCAAACGCCTCTTCCTCGCCGCTTCTTCCGGAAACGGCCAGGAACCCATCCCACGCGCCCCGATTCATGCCAATGCGGGAATAGGCCCCGCCGCCGTCACTCAAGCCTTGTGAAAAAAATCCGGCTTCAACACCCGTCACATCCCTCCCGGTCAGAGGAACGATATTGACGATACCCGCATAGGCATCGGGCCCCCAGAGGACCGATCCGGGACCTCTCACGATCTCAATCCGTTTCACCGCCGCCAGGGAGAGCTCCTGGTCAATAGGGTGAGACGATTTGGAAATATCCGATCCCAGGGGTACGGTATCGTAGAGAAAGAGGACCGAATCGGGAATGCCCCTGAGAAAGGGCGAGCTTCCCCACTCTTTTTTCGCCATGTAAAAACCCGGAGTCAGGGCCAGGGCCTGGCTCACGGTCTCCATGCCTTTTTCCCGCATCTCCTTCTCGGTGATCACCTGGGCCACGGCGGGCGCGTTCCAGGCGCTCTCCTCCCTCCGGGAGGCGATGGATAAAACGTCCAGATCCTCCCCAACAAACATGAGCATGGTCTCGGCCTTTCCTTCAGAAGAAGGGTTCCCAGCAGCCACGCCATGGGAGACGAAAAACGGCAGGAGAAGCGTCAAAAAGAGCGTGGTTCCACCTAATATAATGGTTTGTAGAGTTCTCATTTGATCTGTTTTAGAATGACCCTGAATTTGGCGCGGGTTAGCCCTAAAAGTTTCGCCGCGGCTGACTGATTATCCGATGCCATCCCCAGGGCCTGTTTGGCAAGGTCAAGCTCAAAGGCCTTTAAGTCGATTCCCTGGGGCGGAAGCCTGAAACCATCTTCAGACGCACCCGCCGGAAGCGATTTGGTTCCAGATTTCAGAAAAGAGAGGGCCTCTTCCGTGATGATTTGATCGGCCGAGACAATCACCGCCCTTTCGACCACATTGGAAAGCTCCCGCACATTGCCGGGCCAGCCATAGGCTCTGAGCATGTTTTCGGCCCCCTTTGAAAACCCATATCCCTTCCCTTGCTTCAGCGTATTTAAGAAATAATTGGCGATGGGGACCACATCATCCCTTCGATCGCGCAGGGGCGGGGTCTCCATGGGAAAAACATTGATCCTGAAAAAGAGATCCTCCCTGAATCGCCCCTCCTTCACCGCTTTTTCCAGATTCTGGTTGGTGGCGCAGATGATCCGCACATCCACGCCGATCTCTTCGTTTCCTCCCACGCGGGTGATCTTTTTTTCCTGAAGGGCCCGCAGGAGCTTGGCCTGGATGTCGAAGGGCAGATCACCGATCTCGTCTAAAAAAAGAGTGCCGCTAGAAGCGAATTCGAATTTTCCTTTTTTCAGCTTGTCCGCGCCGGTAAAGGACCCTTTTTCAAACCCAAAAAGCTCTGATTCCACGAGGGAGGCCGATATGGCCGCGCAATTGACCGCCACAAACCGCTCATTTTTACGGGGACTTGACGCATGAATATATTTCGCGAGAAGCTCCTTGCCCGTACCCGACTCCCCCAGGATGAGAACCGATGAATCGGTCTGGGCCACACGGAAGGCCATATCGATGAGCCGCTTCATGCCTTCGGAGATGGAGACGATCGTGTCCGGAAGGGCCATCTCCCTGAGTTCCTGCTTGAGCGACCTGTTTTCAAGCATGACCCGGGAGAGTTTCAGGGTCCGTTCAACGGTTAGCTTGATTTTTTCCGCCTCAAAGGGCTTGGTGATGTAATCGGAAGCGCCGTTTCGCATGGCCTCCACGGCGGAATCGATGGTCGCGAAGGCCGTGATGAAGACCACCGGACAAGGGGATTCCATCTTCATGATCTCGCTCAGAAGCTGAACGCCATCCATACGGGGCATTTTAATATCGGAGATCACCATGTCATAGGAGGCGCCCTTGACCATTTCCAAGGCCGTAAGCCCGTCTCCCGCCTGATCCACGACTCTCCCCTTTTCTCTCAGGATGAGAGACAAGAGGTGCCGCATCTTTTCTTCATCGTCAACAACTAATATTCGTTCCATAATCACTATGTCCTCGAATGGGCAGACTAAAAGTGAAAAGAGCTCCCCCGGTTTCGTTGTTCGCCGTCTGAATCATTCCGCCATGGGCCTTGGCCACCTGAACGGCAAAGGCAAGGCCCAGTCCCGTTCCACCGGATTTGGTTGTAAAAAAGGGATCAAACACCTGATCGATTTGAGAAAGGGGAATGCCTCCCCCCTGATCACGAACCTCAACATCCCACATCTCCCCCTCCTGGGCCGCCCGCACCCGAACCTCGCCGCCACACGCGCCGCTGGCCTCAACGGCGTTCCGGATGATGTTATTGAGGGCGCGAGCGATCAGATCGGGATCGGCCACTATCTCCAGGGAGCGGTCCGGAATCTCCAGGATAATCTCCACGGGGGTGTTATCCATTTGTAGTCTGAACCGGTCCACGATATCCCGGACCAGACCATTCACGTCGACCTGACGGAATGCGGGGGTTGCTGGTCTCGCAAAAAGGAGGAAATCTTCGATGAGGGCGTTTAAGCGCCGGATCTCATCCTCTATATAATCGACCATCAGGTTGTCGCGGCCAATATTCAACTCTTTTTTCAAAACATCCAGGGAGCTTTTTATGATTCCCAGGGGATTTTTCACCTCATGGGCGATCATGAGCGAAAACTTCCCCATCTCCGCAAGGTTTTTCTGACGATTCATCTCCCGATTGATGGCCTCAAGGTTAATCCTGTGTTTTTCAATGGAATCGAGCATGGAGTTAAACGCCAGGGCGAGCTCGGTCGTTTCAGGCAAGCTTCCCGGATTCGCCCGCATGGAGAGATTCCCGTTGCCAACGGCCCTGGCGATCTCAACCACGCCGGTCAGCTCCACGACGATGGACCTCGATATGAAAAAAAAGACGATTCCCGCGATCACAAATGCGATCACCGATGCCCAGAAGAACTTCCTTGCGATCTCGACCATCAGCTTGTCGATGCCCGCGGTGGAATAGGTGATGACAACCTTCCCGATCTCCTCAATCTGTTTGTTTTTTTGGAGGGGCGAGTTCGCGGCGCTCATCTCAAACAACAGATTGCCGGGTAAGGTTCTTTTAAATAGGACCGGCGCTTCCATGAGTAGAAAAGGCCCCTTCATCTCCCGGTTGAGATTGACCAGTTCGTTATCCTGATTATCGAGAATGGCGACCCCCCCCACATCCTTTTCACTCAGGAGGTTCCGTGCAAACACGGAAAGCCCCTCCTTGTCGGCGATGAGAACCCCCACCTCCGAGTTGAGGGCGAGGTATTTCGCAAGAAAGGCGATTCGATCCTGGAACCGGGTGTACATGAACTGACGGGTAATGAGAACCCCCACCATTTCAAGACCGATCGTGACGCCGCCGATCATCACAAAGGCGGCGATCAGTATTCGCATATGAATGGTGATCTTCTTCAACAGACATCTCCACCGTTATTCATTGCCGGGTTTTACCGACGTTACCCCCAGTTTGTCAAGGAGTCTCGCGTTTAAAAGGGTCCGAAAAAAGGGGGGCTTCTTGCCGCAGGGATTGCCCGCCATGCGCTCATGGACCAGAAACGCCGTCTGCTTTCCCATTTCCCTGTAATCCAAAATAAAGGAGAGCGCGGCCCCGCTTTCATGGAAAAACCGGTTGTACCCGACCACCGGTATCCCGTTTCCCATGGCCTCTTTTATGATATAAGGTACGATTTTTTCCGAAATCACCGTCAGGTCCGGAATAAGCCATATGGCGTCGATCATGCTCATGCTTTGTTTCAACACGGCGGATATCTCCTTTTCCGAGGCGGTCTCCATCCGCACAATCCGCGCCCCTTCCTGTTCCGCATATTGCGTAGCCTCCGTCACGAATTCCGAATTGAGCGACGGGTCATACATCACGCCGATTCTCTTGACCGTGGGCAGGTGGGTTCTGATGGCTTTTATCTGAAGATCGGCAGGCATTTTGAGCGGCACGCCGCATGCATTTCCAGATCCGGGCACGATGCTCTCCACATCAAACACCATGGTATAGGCCATATGAATTCCAGGCGGACGCCTCTCCCCGAAAAGATGGTTCACGGCCTCCGGACCGATGGCGATGCAATCCTCAATATGATTCTCGCTCAGAAATGCGGTCATCTCTTCCGCGCGCATCACCACCAGATCCTTATGAAAGCGTTTAACAACAGGAATCCCCTTCCCATCCAAATAGTCTCTCATGCCGGCGAAGGCTTCAAGATAGGGCTTGATGTCCTGGGAGATGACGACCATCACCGAAGAGCGGAACTTGACCTCCTCAGCCATGGCCGCTAAAGGCGCTGTAAAGCCGCGGATCATGAAGAGAAGAAATAGCAGATACAAATATTTTTTTTGGGGCATGGGGATGCTGGGAAAAACGTAATGAATCGCCATGGTTCACATGGCGTCAGTTTTATAGGGTATGACTATTTTTTCTGAAATGAAATTCGTGTTTTAAACTCCTGGGTCACGCTATCCACATCCTCCAGGCTGTTGATGACCCGGGGAGTGATCAATAAAATCAATTCCGTTTTATCCGTACTATTCGAATCACTCCCGAACAGCTTTCCAATAAACGGAAGATTGATGATAAAAGGTACGCCGGAATTGACTTTTGAACGGGATTCGGTGATAAGGCCTCCGATGACAATGGATTGAGCATGGTTGACCGTCAAACTGGTCGATAAGCTCCTGTTCCGGAATGTGGGGTATTGCTTTCCTCCGACGGAGACACCATCACTCGGATTGCTCACCTCCTGAGTGATGTCCATGGTCACAAGGCCCCTGGCGTTGATATGGGGTGTTACCGATAAAATCACACCCGTATCCCTGTATTGGACGCTGCTCTCCACCACGCCGGACTCGCCCGCGATCTTATACTCGGTATCGGCCACGGGATATTCGGTCTTGATTTGAATTTTTGCTTCAATATTGTCCGATGCGAGG
>JAGVHJ010000116.1 GCA_020056645.1 Desulfobacterales bacterium | reverse complement strand
GGTTTTCGGGTGAGGAAACTGATCTTTGGACCTGCTTCCGTTAAAAAAATCACATCGCCCTCTTTCAAATAGAGCTCTGTAACGAATTTGCCATTGACCAGGGTTCCGTTCGCGCTCTGATCGATCAGCTTGAAACGGTTTCCATCTCTCACGATCTTCGCGTGGAATCTTGAAATGACGGTCTGATCCTTGGGAAAAGCGACCTGGCAGGAGGGGTGGCGGCCGATAGTGACTTCAGAAAGGGCGAACTCGGCCACCTCGCCTTTTAAGGGGCCTTCTATATGAATGATTTGAATAATGATATCCGGAGCCTTTTTCATATGCGATCCCGAGGGGGCTTTCTTTTTCTTGGTTTACTTGAAAATAGTATTGATATTGCAGCGCTAATCATGTAATTCTTACACCAATTTTCAATCGCCGTTAACCGGCCGGTTTCGGTCAAACTATTTTATCTCAGCAAAAAAAACAATGGATTTTACGAAAACCTTGAGCTTTTTTGGCAAATCGGATGTGGGCCTGAAACGGGAGTACAACGAGGATTCGTTTGCGACAAGACCGGATCTCCATCTCTGCATGGCCGCCGATGGAATGGGCGGGGCCGCCGCAGGTGAGCATGCGAGCCGGATATTTGTTGAAAGCGTGTGCAAGGTGTTTGAAACCGGGGAGGACTATTCTGAAAACGGAGCCCTCCAGACCCTCAAGAAAGCCTTCTTCACCGCCAACACCAACATTTTGAACCATGTCAAGGAAAATCCCCACCACCAGGGCATGGGGTGCACGGCGGAGGTGCTGATCTTTCACGATACGGGCTTCGCCATCGGCCATGTGGGGGACAGCAGGACCTATCGTTTCAGAAATGGCGCCTTAAAACTGTTGACCCATGACCACTCCCTGGTGCAGGAACAGATCGACAAAGGGCTCATCACCGAGGCGGAGGCGAAACGGCACTCCATGCGGAACATCGTCCTTCGAGCCATCGGTGTTGAGCCGGATGTCAAGCTTGATCTTCTGAGGGGACGGGCCCTCCCCGGGGATCAATTCCTTCTCTGCTCGGATGGGCTTTCGGACATGGTGGGCGCGGACGCCATCAGCAAAATTATAATGACATCCGCGGATCTATCCGAAAAAGTCGAAAGGCTGATCGATATGGCCAAAGCCAATGGCGGCTCGGATAATATCACGGCCGTCATGGCGATGGTCAATTAGCCATTACTCTTGTTTTATCTCTTCAAGCCGCTTCAAGAGATTTTCAGCCTTGCCGATGTGTTTTTGAACATCCATGTAATTGGGGTCAACCGCCTCGACGAGTCTCCAGGAGTCGATCGCCTCTTTCAGCTTCTGTTGGCTGTAGAAGGCGACCCCTTTTTTATAATGCATGTCCTTATACTCGGCGTCGCACTTGCTCGAATACTCATCACAATTTTTACAGGACGGATCATATTTCTTTGCCAGCGCGAAGTGCTCTTTCGCTTCATTGAAGCTCTTCTTCCCGAAGAGCGCGACCGCATGGTTGTAATGGGACTTTCCAAGGTAGTCAATGGCCTCTTTATCGTCGGCCTTGACGCTTAACACCTTGGTGAACTCGGTGATGGCCATTTCGAAGTTATTTTTATTGAAATAGCCTGTCCCGGCTTCACGATAACTATCGATGGCCGATACTGGCTCCTCGACGGATGCGTCCGCCGCCTCTTCCGGCGTTGATTTCTCCCCGGCGACCGTCTGGCTGGGCTCGGCTGGTTCCGGTGCGCCGCCTTCGACTTCCGCCGCTCCCTCACCGGAGGGGCTCGCTTCAACTGGCGCTCCCGCGTCTACGGTTTTTCCTTCCGCTTTTTCCTCCCTTTCCGTTGGCTCCGCGCTTTTTTCGTTAAAAGGAAGGCCCTTGACTTTGGGAATTTTAATGATCTGCCCGGCTTTTGCGCTCGCCGGGTCATCGATCTGATTGAAATCGGCGATGATCGTATATTTTCTCAAATCTCCATAATAGCGTTTCGCCAGTTTGGAGAGACTCTCTCCCGATTTCAATGTATGGGAGATGTATTCGCCGGTCAAACCGGCCGTTGTTTTCTTCTCCGAATCGAGCATTCTCGCGGCCTTTTCATTTTCAGGCCAAAGACGCGTGGCCTCCAGGAACTCCCGCTGGGCCGACTGGCGCTTGCCTTTCTTTAAAAATTTCATGCCCGCGGTATAGTGGATATCCGAAAGCCGCCGCATATTGGGGGCTAATCGCTCCTTGTTTTTCAGGGCTTCACTATTATCCGGATTGGCGGTAAGCGCCAGTTTATATTTTTCATAGGCCTCCACCAGCTTATTTTCCTTCTCCAGCTGTACGCCCTCTTCCAGGTAGGTGATGGATAGCGCCGCCGGGTCGATTTCCGGTTCCGGCATTTCATCATCGGGAACAGGCCTTCTCGAAGAGCAGCTGTCTAACATAACTACAAGCAGAAGAAGGAACAAGAATAGGTGATGTCTTTTCATAATGGCACTCTTTTCCGTGTATTGATTTTTGATTTAAAGTAGGAAAAATCCCGTTTCAATATCTGATTCCTGCCCAGGAGAAATGGGTTTGTAAAAAAAGGATTGTCGGCCGGCTTCACCGTGAATCCCAATTTATATCCCGCCTCTTCGCACAGGGTGACAACCGTCTCGTTATAGGCCCCATAAGGATAGGTCATGGCCAGAATCTTCCGCCCCAGACGCTCTTCGATCAACGCTTTCGAACCGGCGAGCTCCCGTTGAACTCTCGACACATAGGCGTCATCATCCTCTCCAGGCTCTTTTTTCGTGAGGTTGGCGTGGGAGAGGGTGTGGGAGGCGACCTCGAATCCATCGGCCATCATCTCCTTCAGCTGGCCCCAGGTGACCGCGTTTTTGGATGCATTCACAAAATCCCCATAGACACATAGGATCGCCTTGAAACCATATTTTTTTAAAATGGGGTAGGCTTGGTCATAGGTGTTCCGGTAGCCATCATCAATGGTGATCAGAATCGCTTGTTTCGGAATGGAGGACTTATATTCAAGGAAATCGACAAGCTGGCCGAGGGAGATCGTTCGATACCCGTTATCTTTCAAGAAGGCCATCTGACGGTCGAACAAGCCGGGCGGCATATTGAGCGACGAGCGGGAGTCGAATCCGAACTGATGATAACAGAGTATGGGCACCACCTGATATTCATCTTTATAGATACCTCCCTTGTTCCGATCTTTGAGCGGAATCGTGATCAGGCTCTTCTCCCGAAGCAGGAGGCCGGGGTTGGCTTGTTCGATCACCCAGGCCTT
>JAGVHJ010000105.1 GCA_020056645.1 Desulfobacterales bacterium | reverse complement strand
GAAAGAACCGCCATGCCGAAGATCCGACCACCGTAAAGGGCGGTCCCATCGCCATCAATGTCATCGTCCACCCCTTCGACGACCTCCAAGGTCTCTGGAGAAAACGAAACGATCCCGCCCGCCAGATCGCCCTCCGCACCAGACCCTTGGATGTAGATCCGGTTGTTCTCTGCAAGGTATTGAATCTCACCTGAATTTTTGATCATCGCGGGGAGGCCCTTCATTCCGTCCGACCCCTTCCCGGTATCGATTTCCGTGTCGGTATTGGTATCGACCACCGCAATATAAGAGGGGTGATAGACATAATTGCCCCAGCCTCCGGAAAAATCGATCCGTTGAAGGGTCACATAGAGTTTTCCATTGACGATGAGGCCCCTGTTCATTTCCGGGACCCCGTCGCTATCCGCATAGGCGAAAAAATCGATTTCTCCGATTTTAAACTCCGCTTGGGTCTTGGCCGAAGGGTTGACAATCCACGCCTTGGCCGATCCATACCTCAGAAGATAGGCTTTCTCTTCTGACAGGAAAATAAGGTCATGGGGGTTTACCGGGGCCGTGTCATCTCCCTGACAGGAGTATTGGTAGATCAGCGTTCCAGGCGAACTGACGTGATATTTGCTAACGCTGTTATAATCCATCCGCTCCATTCGGTAGAAATGCTCCCCATGGGCGACCACCATGAAGTCGGTATTGAGTATGGGGTTTAATAGATGATTGGCGCTTCGTTTTCCGTCGCTCTTTTCCACGGAGATGAGGGAAAGGGCCGAAGATGTCCAGGAAGGGTCGATGGTCCCCACAACCGCCGTCTGACCGGCGGCGGCGGGCATGACCGTTCCCCCCATGAAGAGCGTGAATATCAGACATGCCATACGATGCGTCTGTGTTGAAAAGAGGGATTGAATGAATTTCATCGAGCGGTCTCCTTAAAAAATTGAATTAAAAGTGGTATTTAACCGTTACAGAGACTGAGCGTCCCGGCAACGGGTACATGTAAAATTCCTCATAAATATCGTCGCCCAGGTTTTTTCCCTCCACCGTCAGGAGAAGATGGTGATAGAGGAGGGAGACACCCGCGTTGATCTCTTTCTTATCCTTTGCTTTTCCCGTGTTGGGGATGTCGTAGAACATCTCCTTTTCAAGAACATATTCGGTGAAAACCTTGAAACCGTGAAGCCGGTATTCAACCCTCCCCAGGAACGATTTCCGGAAGCGTCCGGGAAGCTCTTTCCCGTCGTGTTCGGAAAGGGCGCTTTCGTTATCCGTGTCCTGAAGGGTCGTGTTCAGGGTCAGCCCCACATGATTCAGGAACGTTGCCTGAAGGGAGGATTCGATGCCCTGGATTTTCGAAGAGGCGATGTTCTCGGCCCGTCCATTGCCGCCCGAGTCGTAGACCATGACGATCAGATCCTCCGCTCTATTCACGAAAAAGGCCGCTCCTAAAAAAATATCCGTTATAAACGTCTGTTGCCCGAAGCGTTTCCGAATCTCCGCACCCATATCCATGTTCACCCCTTTTTCCGGGGAAATATCCGGATTGCCCTTGAAATACCCCCGGTCCCCGAACAATTCAAAAAAGGAGGGCTCCCGGATATACCGGGCCGCGTTTGTCTTAAAGATGACCCCATCGGACAGGGCGTATTGGAGGCCGATCCGGGGGGTTGCATACCCCTTGTTGACGCTTTCCGATGCCTCCCCAAAAGACTCCGAGCCGCGCTCCCGGTGATCGGAAAAGCGCGTGTAATAGAGGGAGGGCGTGATCCGCAACCGGTCGTCGAAGAGCATCGCGTTATATTCCGTTCCCGCTGAAAAACCGGTCCGGCTGCTCTGGTTGATATCGTTGGCGATGGGGGTGTTTTTGTTGTCCGCGTCAAAGGTCTCCCGGCTCACTTCCAGGGTCGTTGAGAGGAGGCCGTATTCCATGGGCCACTCCAGGAATAGATCCCCGGCGTATCGGTTGGTGGCGTAAAGGAAATGCATGGGCGCGTGGGAGAGATGTCCGTACCGGTCCTGGTACGCCTCTTCCTTCCACATGTATTCCACGCGGGTCCGGGTGTTCAACCCGAGGGAGGTGAGGCGGTTTCGGATCAGATTGACCGAGGTGATGTTCCGTGTTGTATCGAGACGGATGTCGGCATGGGGATCGTTTCTTCTCTCGGGAAGCTCCTGGTCTTTTTCAAAGTACTGATTGAGAAGATCGACGCGGAGGTCAGGAGACACATCATACCCAATCTTGGCAAGGAGATCGCGTTGGGAGAGGGCGGCGTGGTTCCGTTTTTCCCAGAAATCATCCCCGGAAACCGCCCCGGTGTTGTTGGGGTTTAAAAAATCGAAGTCGTTTTCCGATCCGGAAAAATCGGCCGAAAGTAGATAGTCCATATTTCCGGGTTTGTGATTGACAAGGCCGGCCATCTTCCAGGTGTCAAACGATCCATATCCGGCGGTGATGGATCGTTGCACGCTCTTTTTTGCGCGGAGGGTTTTGATGTTGACCACGCCGCCCAGGGAGGCCTGGGTGAACTGAATGGGAGCCGCCCCCTTGTAGATCTCAACCGACTCAACGTCTGACAGGGAGATGGTGGAGAGATCCACACCGCCGCCGGAGGCTTCGTTTAAAAGGATGCCGTCCAGGTAAACCATCACCTGGTCGCTTGATGATCCTCTTAAAGAGACCGTGGAGTAGCTGCCAAGCCCGCCGGTCTGGGTCACCTGGACACCCGCCTCTTTTTCGATAACCTGGTCGATGCTTTCCATCTTGCCGTCAAACGATTCCCTGGGAATCACCACATGGAAGGTGGTAGTCTCTTCCGGCGCGGAATCCCCGGTGCGGAGCCCCTCTTCGGGTGTTTTCTTCGCGGTCACCACCACCGGGGCCAAGGTTTTTTGCGTCTCATCGGATGCAAACGCCAGCGTGTCGAAAAGGATAAGAGCGGTGAAGGCGATAGCGGCCGTTACACGGTTGTTGACAAAGCTCATGGACTCTCCTTTTACTTTTCATCAATAAAAAAAGGGACATCCCCCATATTGATTTAATAATCCTGGGGAATATCCCTGTTTTTTCACCTGGATGAACCGGGGGTTCTTTATGTCACCGTAAAGAGACCGCCTCTTATCCGGACAGGTCTTCTGACTCTTGGATCACTCTACCGGCCGCCGCCTTCCCACCCTCTCTCCGACCGGTCGATTTTCTTCCCGATGGAGGTCCGGATAGTGGCATTCTGGCAGCCCTCGTCCCCAATCACAGCGGCGGGTCCGTCTCCGATTTGAACGGAGTTCCCTTGCCCCGGATAATATGTGTTTCATTGCTAATGCATTTGATATCTCCGTGTCAACTCATTTTATAAATCGAAAAAAGAGTCCACCTGCTTCATCGCTTCCGGAGCAATCCGCCTCACTTGATCTTCAAATTTTTGGTAACTATTCAGCATGGCCTTGCTTTAGCTGTAAAAAGGCCCTTTTGGGAGTGACATTCGCTTTTTTTCGGACGAGAGTTTCGAAGGCTTTTTGCGCTAAACAGGTAGCATTTTCACGGTAAAACTGGCGAACTGTTTGAGGTCATCGGCGATGCTCAGCTCGTTTTCAAGTTTACGTGACAGGATATTAAAATGTTATTTTCATATGACGGTTCTCCCTGACGCGAAAATCGGTGTTCAAGGAAACGACATCGACTTGAATCTAATCGTCCCCACTTTTTCAATCGCTTTCAGTGACGCCTGCTCTGCAAACTCAAGAAGGTCACCCATAATAAGGGACGCGATTCGTTCCTGCCTGAAATCGGCCGCGTCACAAAAACGCACATAGTAGGGCAAAATCCCAGTAACGTTTTCGGGATCCGCATAGAAAACAGTTAGATAAAATTGATAAATAGGCCTGAAGGAGTTAAACAGAAGGCGAAGAACGTTATTGTCGGCAAGTTCAATCAGAAGTGAGTGTATCTTGTAATCGAGTTCTACTATCTTATGCGTGTCCTGTTTATGGTCCGCCATTGCGTTCACCATATCCCTGAGCGCCTTTCTGTGCGTGTCATCCATCCTAAGCACAGCGCGTCCGGCGGAGTGAATTTCGAATATTCGTCTGATTTCCAAAAGATCAATCAGCATGGATTTATCCACCTCTTCACTGCTTGATATGATGTCAACCAGTAATTCGAGAGATGCGTTTTTTTTATAATCAGCCACAAAAGTACCGCTTTGCGGAATGGTTTGCAAAAAACCGAGGTACACCAGCCTGGATATGGCATGCCGGATGGTTATTCTGCTTACATTGTAGTCTTCAGCCAGTTCTCGCTCGGCGGGTAAGCGCTCTCCTATATGCAAAACACCGGAGAATATCTTGTGCTTGATATCGCTGATAATATCATGTGATAGTTTTTTATTCATTGGCTGTTTACCGTATTTCTTTAAAGGGAGAAAAAGAAACATCCTTTTTTTACCGGAAAAAAATACACCCCCGCATCCGTAAAATGCAAGCTAAATGTCTCAAGTTTCCAAGCCGGACATTATATGAGACCTACAACGTGTATAAAGTCACTATCACAGCGGGCTGGAAAAAGGCGCATGCCTTAGGGTGAAGAGCATAGGAAAGCCGTGTGTGGAAAAATCGCACGCACGGCTTGAGGAGGGGAGGCTGGCGAAAAATTATTCCGGTTGACACGTAGTAGCCGCGTGCGGCAAGGTGTCAAATAAAGTTTTAGATGATATTCGGAAACCAGTTTCCTGTTCTACCCTTTTTCCCACGGTAACTAAGCGGAGTCTTACCTGTCCATGATTTGAACGCTCGGTAAAAGTTAGCCACATCGCTATAGCCTACATTCCTGGCAATTTCTTCTATGGAAAGTTCTGTTGATTGCAAAAGATCGCAAGCTTTTTGCTCACGGATGCCTTGCACCAGCGATTTATAATTCATACCCTCGGCAGCCAATCGGCGTTTAAGAGTCTGATCGCTCATGTTCAAACGCCGGGCGAGTTGTGACCTCGTGAGAAGTTTTTTTTCTTTGCACTGAAGTACCGATTTGGCCAACTCAGTTGTTGTAGTAAGCATGATGAGTTGCGTAATTGTTTGATTGCAATCTTTTTCATAAATTTTTTTAGTCAGCGTATTGGCGCATGGTAATGGTCT
>JAGVHJ010000566.1 GCA_020056645.1 Desulfobacterales bacterium | reverse complement strand
GGTTTGAGGTCTTCAGGCCGAGTTTTTGCCAGTTCAGCAAAAAACCAAGAAGCTCCCGAACAAAATAGGGACCGAACAAAACGGGCTTTTCGCCATCTTGATGAATAGCTGCTGAATAGTTACGAATGATCAACCAACATTAATTAAGGAAGGAGTACAGAGAATGTATAATCCAATTAAAGTGGCGGCGATCCTATCCGTGCTCAGCCTGGCGACGATCATTCCGTCATTTGCCGGGGTCACCTACAAGGATGGGGACAAGTACCTCTCTGTTGGAGGTAGGATTCAACTACAGCACCATACGAAAAACCCGGATGAAGGGAAAAGTGACGAGGAACTTTTTTTCAGACGTTTCCGGCCCTATATCGAAGGCAGCGTCCACAAGGACTGGAAAGGGAAATTCGAGTGGGACATGGGCAAAAATTCCGTTGCGGTCAAAGACGCCTACATGGCCTACAGTGGGTTTGAAACGGTCGAAATCCTAATAGGAAATCTAGATTTTCCGTTTTCAAGAGAAAAACTCACCTCTTCCAAGACCCAACAACTTGTCGAAAGGACCTTCGTGGGCGATCATGATTACGGCGCCCCCGACAGACAGACCGGTATTCATCTCAAAGGCAAGCTCCTGGAAGAGAAGCTATCTTGGGGAGCGGCTCTTTGTATGGCGGCGATTGACCCGGATAACAAAAAAATCGATTTCGATACAGTCATTCAATTCAATGCCGGAGAAGACTGGAATGAGGGCCTTATTGCAGGTGGAAGGGTCGATTTTTTCCCCCTCGGGAAAATGGGCTTTTCCCAAGGTGATTTTAAAAAGGAGTTAAAAACAGCGATAGGGCTCGCCGCATTTTCATGGCGGAACGACGAGAATAACATTGACCCATCACGACTAAAAGATGTGGACACAGTTACGGGGTTCGAGGTGAGCGCCGCCATCAGAGGTTATGGCCTTTCCGCCGATATTCAGTATAATCAATTCTCATCCGAACTGTTGGATGAAGGAACTACGTCAGGGCTTTATCAAGAAAGCGAGACCACACTCACGAATTACGCCATCGAAGGGGGGTATATGATTTCTACGATCCCTATGGAGATTGTCATGGGATATGAAAGCCAGGATGCGGATAATTATGAAAATCCCTGGACACGTGTTTCAGGAGGAGTCAACTATTTCATTCACGAGCATGATATTAAAGTTCAGACAACCTATCGGGTGGGGGAAACTATTGATGGAAAAAAGGGCAATGATTGCGACGAAATTTTTGTTCAGTGTCAATATGTTTTTTAACTAAAAACTAACCATTTCCTAACATATTTCTAACAAAAGCCAAATAAACTGCTCTTAAAAAAAAGGGCGCTTAAGAATTAATTATTCATAAATACAGAATTTAACAAAGGAGACAAAACATGATTCATCAAAAACGAAAAATCGCCATCATGGCAGCCATCATGAGTGTTATCGGCGCGACGATATCCTTTGCCGGAAACATCGTCATCAAGGGCTCCACGACCGTTCTTCCCATCGCTCAGAAAGTATCGGAAGAATATATGAAGCTTTATCCGGAAGTGAAAATTTCCCTATCGGGTGGCGGGTCCGGCAACGGCATGAAGGCCATCATCGACGGCTCAACCGATATCGCGAACAGCTCCCGGTTCATCAAGGATTCGGAAGTAAAGCTCGCCCTTGAAAAAGGGCGTTACCCCGTACCCTTCGCCGTTGCCTATGACTGCATCGTGCCGGTCGTTCATCCCTCAAACCCGGTCAAGGATCTCACCCTCTCCCAGCTCAAGGCCATATATAAAGGAGAGGTGACCAACTGGTCCCAGGTAGGGGGCGGGGATCTGAAAATCGTCGTCATATCGAGGGATACCTCCTCCGGAACCTATGAAGTGTGGGAAGAAAAGGTCATGAGCAAGGAGAATGTCTATCCGGGCGCGCTCCTCCAGGCATCAAACGGCGCGGTTCATCAGGCGGTGAGCAAGAATAAAAACGCCATCGGCTATATCGGGCTGGGCTATCTGGACGCGAGCGTCAAGGCCCTGACTGTCGGAAATGTCCAAGGTACTCCGGAGAGCACCCTTGACGGCTCCTTTCCCATCAGCAGACCCCTTTACATGTTCACCGAAAAGTGGCCCGCAGGAGATGTGGCGAATTTTTTAAACTTTATCATTCATCCGGAAAAGGGGCAGAAGATGATCAAAGAGATCGGGTTCGTCCCCCTCTATTAATTAGAGGAGTTGGTTCCCGCTTCCGGGAAACCCGATCTAATCCGGAAGCGGTTTCGTTATCCTTCTTATACAGGGAGCGTGTGTGAAACAGGTTGTTATCATGATAAAGAAAGCAGGTGAGGTTGATGATTCACTCTTTTACCAAATTTAAAGAAAAATTGATGAACTATTTTTTTCTTTTAGTGGCGACCACATCAATTTCAATTTTAGCCATGATCACTTTGTTTCTCTTCAAGGAAGGGCTTCCTATTTTTGAAAAAGTAGGGATCAAGGCGTTCATCTTCGGGAACTACTGGTATCCAACGGCCGATCCAGCCCATTTTGGAATTTTTCCCCTCATCATCGGGTCGGTGTCAGTCACACTCATCTCCGCCCTGATCTCCATTCCCCTGGGGGTGATGACCGCCATCTACCTGTCCGAGATCGCCTCGTCCCGCCTCAGGGAAATTGTAAAGCCGGTGGTGGAGCTTCTGGCCTCTCTGCCATCGGTTGTGATCGGATTTTTCGGGATGGTGATCGTGGCCCCATTTCTGCAAGATCACTTTAATATCGCCACAGGATTGAACATGTTTAACGCGGCGATCATGCTCGCCTTCATGTCGATCCCAACCATCTGCACAATTTCCGAAGATGCGCTCTACAGCGTGCCCGCCAGTTTGAAGGAGGCCTCCCTCGCCCTTGGCGCGACCTCATTTGAAACAATTGTCAAGGTCACGCTTCCCGCCGCCCTTTCAGGAATAAGCACCGCCATTATTCTGGGTCTCTCCCGGGCCATTGGAGAAACCATGGTGGTCCTCATGGTGGCGGGAGGCGCGGCCATGGTTCCCGGATCGATTTTCGATCCGGTAAGGCCCCTCCCCGGCAGCATTGCTGCGGAAATGGCCGAAGCTCCCTACCGGGGGGACCACTATTACGCCCTTTTCGCGATCGGCATCGTTCTCTTTATCTTTACCTTTTGTTTCAACATCATCGCCGATTATCTATCTAATAAATATCGACAAACAGGGGATGCGACCCTATGAACGTTAAGGTATCCGCCATCAATATCGATGGAATGAAAAACCCGGAGGAGCGATATCTCCAGGAGATCCGGAGAGAGAAGGCGCCCGATCCCACAGGCCCGATCTCTGAGTCAGAGAGTCAGACCGCGTCATCACTGGAAAATCGGAAACAGCAGAAACCGCTCTTTTTCAATAAGAAACGGACGCTTCTCCAGCACCTTTTTTTTAATCTGTTCCGAAGCGCCGCCATGGTGAACGCTCTGGCGCTTTTCATTATCCTCTATTTCATGATTGCAAACGGATGGCGGGCCATTTCGATTGATTTTTTAACCCAGCCGCCAAGAGAGATGATGACCCAAGGCGGCATCCTTCCCTGCATCGTGGGCACCCTTTGCCTCTCCCTGGGAGCCTTTCTCATCTCTTTTCCCATCGGTGTCTCCTCGGCCATCTACCTCCAGGAATATGCCTCGGAGGGAGCTCTTGTGCGGGCTATCCGCCTTGGGATCAGCAATCTGGCGGGGGTGCCCTCGGTTGTCTTTGGACTTTTTGGCCTATCCTTTTTTGTGACCTATTTAAAAATGGGGGTATCGATTCTTGCGGGGGCCCTCACCCTGGCCCTCATGTCGCTCCCGGTCATCATCGGCGCAACCGAAGAGGCGTTGAAATCGGTTCCCGCCACCTACCGGGAGGCTTCGCTGGGCCTCGGCGCCACCAAGTTGCAGACCATCCTTCGGGTGGTCCTTCCCGCCGCCGCTCCCGGCATCCTGACCGGCGGAATCTTAGGAATCAGCCGAACCGCCGGAGAAACAGCCCCCATCATGTTCACCGCAGCCGTCTTCTTTTCGCCCAACCTGCCCCGATCGATATTCGATGAGGTCATGGCCCTGCCCTATCACATCTATGTCCTTGCAACCGCAGGAACCGAAATCGAAGTGACACGGCCCCTGCAATATGGTACAGCCCTGGTTCTCATCTCCCTTGTTTTGGGAATGAATTTGATCGCGATCCTTTTCAGGGCCAGACTGAGAAAAAAAATGCGTCGTTAACAAGGTCCGGAACCATGAAAGCATCTCATATGACTCAAACACCGAAAATAACCGCCCATAACCTCAATTTTTACTATGGGAAAGTCAAGGCCCTCGATTCGATCTCCATCGACTTTAATTTAAACCAAGTCACTGCCCTGATCGGGCCTTCCGGTTGCGGCAAAAGCACCTTTTTACGGTGCCTGAACCGCATGAACGATCTGATAACCGGTATCCGGGTGGAGGGAGAGATTAAAATCGATGACCAGGATATTTACGCTCCTGCCGTGGATGTTGTCAATTTAAGACGGCGCATCGGCATGGTGTTCCAGAAACCCAACCCTTTTCCCAAGACGATTTTCGAAAACGTGGCCTATGGATTGAAGGTCAATGGCGTCACGGATAAAAATCTGATCGCCGAACGGGTGGAAAAAAGCATCCGGCAGGCGGCCCTGTGGGAGGAGGTGAAGGAGCGGCTCCACGATTCCGCATTGGGGCTATCGGGCGGTCAGCAGCAGCGGCTCTGCATCGCGAGGGCACTGGCCGTGGAACCGGAAGTGCTACTCATGGACGAGCCCTGTTCCGCTCTCGACCCCATCGCCACCCAGAAGATTGAAGAGCTCATTCACACCTTAAAAGAGACCTACACCATCATCATCGTCACCCACAACATGCAGCAGGCGGCGCGGACCTCCGATGTGACCGCCTTCTTTTATATGGGAAAACTCATTGAGGCGGGGGAAACAGACACGATTTTCACAAAACCCGCGAAACGAAGGACCGAGGAGTATATCACCGGCCGGTTTGGATGATCAAAATAAAGGAGCCCTATGTCCATTCATTTGCAAAAAGAACTGACAAAAATCAAGAAGTCGATTCTCACCCTGGGAGCCATGGTTGAGGAGCGGGTGCGCATGGCCTCGGAGGCGGTGGAAAAAAAAGAGGCTCAGATCGCCTCCTATCTGATTGAAGCCGATCAGGAGGTGGACGCCATGGAGGTGGATATCGAGGAGGAGTGTCTGAAGATCCTTGCGCTCTATCAGCCGGTGGCCGTGGACCTGCGGTTCATCATCTCGGTCATCAAAAT
>JAGVHJ010000040.1 GCA_020056645.1 Desulfobacterales bacterium | reverse complement strand
CCCCCATCAAGTCATAAAGCTCCACAACACACCTGCGGCGATGGCCGACCCGATAACCCCCGATGAGTTGCATGCCATGGCATGCATGAGCAAAAAGTTGGTGGGATCGGCCTCCCGGCCCATTAGGTGAACTTCCCGTGCGGAACCGGGTACGGCGGAAACTCCGGCGGCTCCCAGCAGGGGATTGATTTTTTCTTTTATAAAAAGATTCATGAGTTTTGCAAAGAGAATACCCGACGCGGTGGCGATGCTGAAGGCCAAAGCTCCCAGGAGAAATATTCCCACGGATTTGGGTGTTAGGAATACGTCGCCCTGGGTGCTGGCTCCAACGGTCATCCCAAGAATGATGGTGGCCGTGTCGATGACGGCGTTTCTGGCGGTTTCCGCCAGGCGATCGGTTTCACCGCACTCTTTCAGTAGATTACCCATGAAGAGGGGCCCCAGGAGGGAGAGGGCGCTTGGCGCCACAAAACAACACAGAATAAAACCAACAACCGGGAAGATGATCCGCTCCTGTTTGGATACGTCCCTGGGGGTTGACATCCTGATCAACCGCTCCTTTTTGGTTGTGAGGAGCCTCATGATCGGCGGCTGAATGACCGGAATCAGGGCCATGTAAGAGTAGGCGGCGATGGCGATGGGGCCGATCAATTCCGGCGCGAGCTTGGCGGTGAGAAAGATGGATGTGGGACCATCCGCGCCGCCGATGATGGCTATGGAGGCTGCTTCTTTGGGAAGAAACCCAAGGGCCAAGGCTCCCAAAAGGGTAAAGAAGATCCCCGCCTGGGCCGCAGCGCCCAGGAGCATCAACTGGGGCCTTGCCAGAAGGGAGGAGAAGTCCATCATGGCGCCCAGGCCAAGAAAGATAAGAGAAGGATAGATTCCAGTCCGTACTCCGAAATAAAGATAGTTTAAAACGCTTCCCTGCTCATAGATGCCGATGCCAAATCCCTTAAAGAAGGGGATGTTTCCGATGAGGATGCCAAACCCGATGGGGATGAGCAAAAGGGGCTCGAACTGTTTGGCGATACCTAAATAGACAAAGGTGCTGCCTGCGATCAGCATGATAATCTGGCGGTAATCCACCAAATAAAATCCGGTATTGCTTAAAAATTGGCTAAACATCTGTAAAATATTTTCTATCATGACACTCTCCAACACTTATATGGATAGACGGTTAAGCTGCATGGTTCCATCTGAAGACTCCATCCTCGACCGCGGATAAAATTCCTGCTTGCCTGAAGGCCGAAATGGTCAGGTGGGGATGGGGGTACTCGTTATCGCGGGCCAATTTGTAGAGATCCGCCAGCTGAAAGGAGAACCCGAGTTTTTCGATCAGCGGCTCATAGAGCTTCGCAGCCTCGGCAACATCCTGGGGGAAACGGTTGGGAATGATCAGTTTCCGGCCTGTCTGGGCGTGGCGTTCTGACAAACCGTTTTTATCGGTAGAAACGGATCGTTTTTTTCTTTCCAGGAAATCCAGTAGTTTATGCAGTTGAGAGATCGTGACCGACAAAAAAACCAGGCATGTAATAACAATCGTCATGCCGATAATCGCCATGGCCCATCCTTTATAATAACTGATTGCCTCAAAACCGTACACCTCGAACCTCCTTGAATAGGGTAAATGGCTAAGAGCCGTATCTCTTATGACTCTTTTTTCCTTAAATAGGGTTTCCCGGCCGCGACAATTTCACTGCCGTTTTTCATGATTTTGGTTCCCAGGTCCGCATCGCTTATAATAAGGCGCATGAAATCCTGGCCGGACAACTTTAAAACCTCTCCCTGGGTCAGGGCCATGCCGGTGCCCAGGTAGGCTGGGGCCGCGATGATCGTCGCCCACCCCATAAAATCCCCCACATGGCTTAGAAAGATTTCGTGGCCTGTTTTTGAAGAAATTTTGTATCGTCCAGAAAGAATGATGAAAAAATTTCTGGCGAGTTCTCCTTCCACTGTCAGGATCTGCCCCTTATTCACGTTCAAAGGATGAAGCAGCACAGCGATCTTTTCAAGCTCTTCCGGATGCAAGGATTTGAAGAGTTCCATGGATCGCAGGATTTCAATTTCGCTCAACATACACACTCTCCACTAAGTTTTGAATTTCAGGCCCCTCTTACCAATCAACGGCTCTCTCCGGGAGGAATATTTATAATTTACAATAAATTCAATAGCGTAAATCGCTTAAACTCCTCCATTCGGAGCGGCTGAAAATTGAATTTAAAGCTTAAAACATAAAATTTCTTTTCTGTCGACCAAAAAAATGGTCGATCTTAAATGATAACCGCGAATTTTTTTGGCTGGACGAAATATCGCAATCATCCCAAAATATGAATCGATTCAAGCGCCGGGAGGCGCATCTCCCATGGATGGGAGAAACGGGGCTGTGGAGCGAATCGAAAGTATAGAATTTTTGTAACTATTCAGCATGGCCTTGTTTAAGTGGCAAAAAGCCAAGAAGCTCCCGAAAAAAATAGGGAACGAACAAAACGGGCTTTTCGCCATCTTGAT
>JAGVHJ010000207.1 GCA_020056645.1 Desulfobacterales bacterium | reverse complement strand
GCGGTCAAAATTTTTTTCCGCCTTGGATTTGAACAAATTTCCTAAAAACTTGAAGATCGAGTGTTAGGGATATTCTCAGGGTAATCGCATTTGGGACGGGCCGCCGCAAGGCATTGATCATCAATTCAAGTTATTATTTAAATCACTCGCCAAGCCCTATTCTACATGCGATTCCTCTGGGAATACTCTCTGAGCCGACTGTATAAGGCAATGGTTTTTCCAGCCGTTTTTCCCCAGTTAAAAGCGGCGTTCTGTTGGTACCCCTTGTTGATCATGCGGTTTCTGAGTTCTGAATCTTGAAGAAGCGTTTCAATGGCGCCGGTCAGGTCGTCGCTGTTTGATGGATCAATGAAGAGCGCGGCATCGCCTGCGACTTCAGGCATGCTGGCCACATTGGAACAGATCACGGGGCAGCCGCAGGCCATCGCTTCCAAAATCGGGAGGCCAAATCCTTCATACAAACTGGGGTATATGAGGGCTGTCGCCCCACTGTATATCCCTTTGAGATCCGCGTCCGGCAGATGCCCGGTGACAAACACCCTTGACGAGAGTCCTTTTGACGCGATTTTATCCATCCACTCTTTGTTCCCCCAGGCGCTCCATCCCACAAGAACCAAGGGAATCTCGTTTTTGAGCTTTCCCATGGCTTCAATCAAAATGTCAATATTTTTACGAGGTTCAAGCGATCCGACAAATAAAAGATAGGACTCAGGCAGGTGATAGCGCGATTTGATATGATCTATCTCTTCGGCCGTGCATGGCCCAAAGAGTGGATCCGCCGCAAGCGGGATGGCCGTCACCCTCTCCGGCGGCACGTTCAATTCAGCAATAATTTCCTGACGGATAAATTCTGAGATGGTGAGAATATGGCCGGCGTATTGCAACCTTTTTTTGATAAAATACTCAAAGAACCACACACGTTCCCTGGGATGGGTTTCCCGGTAAAGGCGCAGGGAGAGATCGTAGATGGAATAGACAGAGAACAGGGTGGGCGCCTTGGCGGGAACAAAGGCGGTTTCATGATAGATGTCAAACTCCTGTAAACGGCATGTCCGGCGCAACCGCCGTTCATAGTTTAACCAGTGAACCGCCCGCAACGAGAAAACAGCGGGGTCAGGCAGGCTCCATATGGCGCGAGTCATCGCCTGCCATTTTCCGGCATCCGCCATGGGGGGCATTGTGAGAGAGACGTTCTTGCCGTTAAAGTAGAATAAATCGACATCGTGAAATGCCTCCATGGCGGTGTAGAGATTTCTCAAATACCTTGCAATGCCCGTGAGCAGGCCTGTGAGGGGTATGGCGTTAATTAGTATTTTCATCGCAGGCTCCCTACTCAACCCCCAATCCCCTCAGATGGGGAAGGTCAACGTTGACAAACTCAGCCATTTTCAAACGAATCTCCTCCTTGTTTTTTTCCGGGTCCAGGATGGGCTTGCCGTCGGCCTGGAGCCGCTGTCCCATGGCCTGCAGAATCTCCCATACGTAATCCTCGGGCTTCTGCCTCAACCGGGAGGCCCGGAATAGCAACTGTTTGAACCAGGGAACCGAAATACCCGTCCGGAGCAGGGGCGACACCATGTATGAGATGTCGGCGGCTTGCACGGCCCGGTCCAGGATCGCCTGATTCATTTTTGCGACGCTTTTTTTGTTTGACTCTTTAACGCCCGCCAGGCTGACCTGACCGGAGGCTGTCAGTATGGAGAGGGCCTGGATGATATCCGCCGGGTTTTTACCGGCAAGCGCGGGCCGGGCGCATAGCTCTCCCACGGTCATGGACTTCTCCGCCAGGGCGTCAATGACCGGCCCGTAAAACGCCTCTTTTCCCTGGGCCTCGCCAAAGGAAAATTTCATGGTCAGGGTGACGGCCGTTTTGGGAACCATCAGAGCGAAGGGTAGACGGGAAATTTTGGCGGTTTGTTCCCGATGGGTCAGACGGTTGGCCCCTCGCATGAAGAGATCTTTTCTGAACATCCGGTTGAGGAAATAATCTTTCAGGGTTTCCTTCATGGCCGCATTCTTGGCCGTGGCGATCATCTGCCGGGCGCTCTCATTGGTATAGAGATTGAGATAGGGATCAAACAGTTCGGCGGAACCGATGAACGACACCTTGGCATTGGAAAACTCTTCGGCAATGTCTGAAAAATAAAAGGGCTGCCAATCCCGGTTGAAATATTCATGGGCCAGATAGTGTTTATCCGCTGTTTTGATTTGATTGAAACGGGATTCTGCGGCGGCGTTATTGTTAAAAAATCCCGATTGAACGGCAAAGGCTTTCTCAATGGAGGTAAGGGCCACGCTGACCTTATCCAGGGTCGCCCCGTAGGTATCATCGGCGAACCGCTTCATGAGTTCCCGGACCGGCATGGTTGCGGCCCATCCGGGCAGACAGTTATAGCTCATGTAGAGAACGCCGCCGGGTTTAAGCTTTTTCCGGATAAAGTTCTGAATGGCCTTTCTGTTGTCGGCGTTGATCCAGGAAAGAACCCCGTGGATGGTGATAAAATCAAAATCGGGCAGCTCATGGGTGTTGAGGTCCCGGAAATCGGCTTCGATGAGTGTCAGGTTTGTCAATCCCGCGGCCTTAGATAGCAACGCGCCGTTCACAATGTGGGAGGGATTGAAATCAATACCGTAAAAAGCGCCCTGGGGCCAGGCGGATGCAATGATGTTGGTGGAGAGCGCATTCCCGCATCCCAGCTCACAATAGGTGAAGGGTGAGTCCGTATCCGGCGGTAGGTAGCCCGCCAGCAGGCTGGCATAGCATAAATAGCCTGGCTCAAGCTCCCGGTAGAATCCGTGGGTGTATTCAAGGTCGGTGACATATCCGCTGCTCCAAACGTCGGATGATTTTTCCAATGTGATCTCCTATAGTTAAGTTGGTTTAAAAAGAGAGTGACCGGACGAG
>JAGVHJ010000435.1 GCA_020056645.1 Desulfobacterales bacterium | reverse complement strand
TTCATATCCCTCTTTGTGGAGATGTACGGGATTCCACTGACCCTGATGTTCGCCTCCAATTTTTTTCAGGCCCACGCCCCCCTACCCCAGGCCGTGGTTCAATTTTCCTTTATGGGGGCGAGGATGAGCATGCATATTCCCATGCTCTACGGCGGCCTCCTCATCACTATCGGCACTTGTCTCATCACAGTCGCCTGGGTGACCCTTTACCGGAATGTGAAGCAGTCGGAGCGGCTCGTGACCCAGGGGGTCTATGCCTTTTCACGGCACCCCCAGTATCTGGGCTTCATCCTGATCATCGTTGGCTGGTTTTTCGGCTGGCATACGATCCTCACAGCCATTCTCACCCCCATTCTCATTTTTATTTACATCCGGGTCTGTTTTATTGAAGAAAGGGAGGTCTCCCTTATCCATGAGGATGCTTACACCCATTATCGAGAGAGGGTTCCCTTCTTTTTTTAAAGAAGATTTTTTGAGATATGACACCCAAGATATCATCATTTTTAAATTCCATAACAGATGGAGGCATTGAACAAGATGGCCAGAATTCCCTATCCAGAAAAAGATGAGGTTACGAAAAAGGTTCGAAAACTCACTGATCCGAACAACCGGTTGAACATCCTTAGAATGATGAGCCGGGCCGGAAACATCGCCGATGCGTTCGCCACTTTCGCCTTTGAAATCCTTGCGGGAGGGACTCTCAATCCGGTTTTGAGGGAGATGGCCATTCTAAGGGTCGGTTATCTTTCCGGGTCGGACTATGAGGTGTTCTATCACGAGGGCATGATCCGGAGATTGAAAGTGGGGGAGGATAAGATAAGAGCGATCCGGGAGGAGATAAACAGTCCCCTGTTATCGGAAACAGAGCGGCTTGTGCTTGAAATTACCGATCAGATCGTTCATCATGTGAAAATGGATGACCGGCAATTTGAAAGGCTCCACGCCCTCCTCTCCCAGAAAGATGCAATGGAGCTGGTCATGGCCATCAGCTTTTATATGATGGCCTGCCGCTTTTTAGAAAACTATGAAATCGACCTGGATGACGAGAAGAAACAATAACGAGGCGCAGGGAGCGGCTTAAAGAATGACATGGCTGGGGAAAATGGTGGGGGGAGCCGTTGGACTCGCGGTGGCGGGCCCCATGGGCGCCGTTTTGGGAGCGGCCTTCGGTAATGAATTCGATAAGAGCGAAACGCATCCGGGTCAAAAGGGGGGAGGGCTCACCCCGTTGGAAAAGGCCCAGGCGGCCTTTTGTGTCGGCCTCTTTTCCATGCTTGCAAAAATCGTCCGGGCCGATGGTTCCGTGACCGATGCCAAAATTGAGGTCATCGAAACGTTCATAAAAGAAGATCTTCAGATGAATCCAGAGAGCCGGAACACAGCTATCCGGATCTTTAACCACGCTTTGAAGTCAGGGACCCCTTTTATCCATCTTGCGGAACAGTTCCATGATCCGTTTCGATCCCAACCAGAGATTCTTGAGATGATGATCGACATCCTGCTCCGGGTTTCAACGGCGGGCAAGCCCCTTTCCAGACGAGAAGAAGAGATGATCGTGGCCGCATCCGATTGCTTTTCCTTGACCAGGGAAACCTACCGGAAAATCAAGGCGCGCCATGTGGCCGATCTTTCCAGATATTTAGCGGTTCTTGGAGCCGATGAAGCAGACTCGGAAGAAGAGATCAAGAGAAAATACAGAAAACGGGTTTCCGACTATCATCCGGATGTGATCATGGCCAAAGGGCTTCCCCATGAGTTCGTCAAATTGGCCCATGACAAATTCATCGAAATTCAGGAGGCCTACGAGAAGGTCAAAAAAGAGAAGGGCATGGTGTGAAAGAGCGCCTTGCTCGTTTTTCAGGCGGAAGGGGTGTCGTAAAGGGCGGATCGGATCATGTGGCCGTAGCACACATTGCCCATGGTGAACCACCGGATGAACCGGTCGCTTGATTTCCGCATCTTTAAAACGATCTCCCGGAGGGGGAGCCCCGTCTCGTTGAATTCTCTTGCTTCGGATACGATGTTTTCCAGAAAGTCGAGCTTGGCCTCTATTCTTGCCCGGCCATTCCGGAGCTGCGGGTTGTGGGCGCAGAAAAGAGCGTCGAAATCATGGGTGAGGATGGTTTTTAGAGAGCCGATTTCATCATGGATGTTTTCGTCCTTCCTGAATATTTTTATCCGGTCCGCCAGATAGAGATCTCCGGAAAAGAGGTAGCCTGTCTGCGTGTCGAGGTAGGCGGTGTGGTCCTTGCTGTGGCCTGGCGTGTGAATCGCTTTGAGGGTGTGATTTTTCGTTTCAATCGATTGCGGACAGGGAAGAACGGCCACATTTTCAGCCTGGCCCCATACCAGTTTCTGGTATTGGAGGGTGATGAGCTTCTGGTTCATTTTCAAGGCGGTGTAAGGATGGCCCAACACATCGATCCCGAAGCCTCCTTTGATGGCTCCGGCGTTGCCGCTGTGATCCTCATGGCAGTGGGTGAGAAGCGCTTTCGCCGGATGTTTCTCCGCGAGAATCGTCAAAACCTCTTTCCTCAGATGGGGAATTCCGGTATCGATCACCAGATGGTCCAGAATAAAAAAATAGGCGGTCATGAGCGGTTTGCCGATGGGCATATAGCCCATTTCAAAAGCGTCGACATCGAAAAACCGGTGATGCTTGATGATTTTCATGGGGATATTCTCCTTCTTTATGAAATCCCACCGGTGCAGGTTCCAAAGAGTGAAAAGGGGTCATGAATCCGCTCGAGCCGGATCTTCTGGAGGGTGTTTCGCATCGCATCCGGGCCGTCGGTCACCACCTGGATATATTCCGGGGAGACTCCTTTTAACAGACCGCTCTCCTTGTCACGCTCCGTTTCGATTAAGATCTCCCGCACCTCTCCCACGGCTTTTTCCATAAAGGCCTTTCGTTTGATCATTCCCAGCTCCCTTAACATCCGGCTTCGCTCTTTGATCTCGTTTACCGGCACCTGGTTTTTCATGGTGTATGCACGGGTTCCCTTTCTCTTGGAAAAGGGAAACACATGAAAATAGGAGAGGGGGGTTCGTTCAAGGAGGGAAAAGGTCTCTGTGAAATGGGCCTCGGTTTCGCCGGGATAGCCGGTCAGGATATCGGTTCCAATGGCTGCGTGGGGGATGTGGTCCCTTATCTGACCGATGAGCTCCTCGAAAAAAAGCGCCGTATAGGGGCGGCCCATGGAGGTTAAAATGGCGTCGGAACCGCTTTGAAGGGGAATATGAAAATGGTCGCAAAGCACGGGAGAGCCGGCGATCAGGCGGATCAAGGAGGGGGTGACCTCTCGGGGTTCGATGGAACTTAACCGCACTCTTTCGATGGGTGACGATGAAAGGATCTTTTCCAACAGGGAAGAAAGGGGTGTTTCCGGATCAAGATCAAGGCCATAGGTTCCCAGATGAATGCCTGTTAAAACCACCTCGTGGTATCCTTCTTGAGAAAGACGGTTGATGGCGGAGATCACCTGGCCCATAGGCATGCTTCTGCTTCTACCCCGTGCATAGGGAACAATGCAGTAACTGCAGAAGGCGTTACACCCGTCCTGAATTTTGAGAAAGGGCCGGGTGCGCTTTCCCATGGGGGCGATGGGCCAGAAACCAGTTGAGTTGGAGTGGGAGGGATCGACGGAAATCCGTTTTGCATCGCGTGGTGGTAATGGAGAAGAAAAGGGCAGGAGCGGAATCGTTTCCTTTTCCTGGTGGGGAATGACAAGATGCACGCCTTCGATCTTTTTCATCTCCGCCGCCTCCACCTGGGCGGCGCATCCGGTAACGACAATAAGTGCCCCTGGATGTTCCCGGATCAGCTTCCGGACCGCCTGACGCGATTGCATGGCGGCCTTGCCGGTCACCGCACAGGTATTAATGATACAGAGGTCGATGGGGTGCGATATGTCCACCGGGCCGGTCCACCCATTTTCCCTGAGTTTTTGACCGATGCCGTCCGATTCGCACTGATTCACCTTGCATCCCAAGGTGACTATTTTAAACACAGGCATAAGGCGTAAGATTTTTTTGGCGCGCCCGACAGGATTCGAACCTGTGACCCCCTGATTCGTAGTCAGATACTCTATCCAACTGAGCTACGGGCGCATTTTTTGTTGGTCTATTTAAGCCATCGTCCTTCAGTTGTCAACGATAAGTTTTTTGTTCGATTAAAATTTCGCCCTGTCACACCTATCCTTACATACGAAAAGTGTATTGCCCATCAACGATGATAGTGTTACGGTGCCCCATGCAAATGAATTTTGATCATTTTATGGGACTTGCGCTTATCCAGGCTG
>JAGVHJ010000292.1 GCA_020056645.1 Desulfobacterales bacterium | reverse complement strand
TACTTTGACATGGCCGGCCCACTGGTTGATTCCCTTCTTGAAATATTTTTTCATGATCGGCGTCTCGATATGGCGAACGCCTGTTTCCGCGTAGACCCCCGAACCAGCCCTTTCCAAGACATCGGTAGAGATATCCGTCGCAAGAATATGGCAGAGGGCCTGACCGCAATCCCCGAGGAATTCGAGACAGCTGATGGCGATTGAATAGGCCTCTTCTCCGGTGGAGCATCCCGAGCTCCAGATGTGAAGCTCCCGCTCCTTTCTCTTCTGAAATTCGGAAAAAAAAACATCTCTCATAAACGTAAAGTGCCTTGGTTCACGAAAAAAACTGGTCAGATTCGTTGAAATCGCGTTTAACATTTCCCTGCGTTCAACACCGGACGGATCATTAACCAGGAAGTTGTAATATGCACCGAAACCAGACAGCTCCAAAGAGCGGATGCGCTTTGACAAGCGGGCGCGGATCAGTTCCCGTTTGCCTTCATGAAGATTGATTCCGCATTCACGATGAACAAAAAGACTCAACCGGCGGAAATCATCATCTGATAATTGAAGTCCTTTCATGCGCGTTGATTAAAAAAAACGAATGACTGAAAATTGGGTCTGTTATTGATTGTCAGGATCTACAACACCGACGGCCACAAGGTCTTGACCGCTTGAAGAATTACTAATTTTTCTGGGAATATAACGTAAACGGAAGGATTTGTCAAACGTGAATCACCCGCTTCTTTCATCAACACGGGAAGAGCGGGATCATCCTCTTGATTGGAGAACGGGGTTACCTTACCCCGATATCTGCGCGTTCTCCTTTTTCTGCTCACAAAGACGGATCACGCCGGGCATAACGGCGTTTCGCCCATTGGTCTTCGCTTTATAAAGCATGGCGTCTGCTTCGTTCACCAGGGAATTGAGGTCCGGCCGCCCATTTAAACTCGACACGCCGAAGCTGGCCGTCACGGTAACGGCCGTTTTTTCGGTCATGACCACTCGTTTTTCAATGATCTTTCTTAAACGTTCGGCCAGCTCAATGGCTTTTTGTTTCCGGGTTTCGGGCAGGATGACGATGAACTCCTCCCCCCCATATCTGGCGATGACGTCGCCGCTTCTGATCTCCCTTGAGACACAGAGAGCGATCTCTTTCAAGACCAGATCTCCCGCATGGTGTCCATAGGTGTCATTGATGGCTTTGAAGTGATCAATGTCAAACATCAAAAGGGACAACTGCTTTTTATAGCGCACCGCATTGGCGATCTCGCCTTTCATGATCCGGTTAAACTCCCGCCGGTTGACACACCCTGTCAGCGGATCGATGGCCGCTTCGGTTTCGAGTTTCTTGATGCTCATGTAATTGGAGAGGGCGATCCGGATGGTGGTTAGAATCGTTTCCATGATCTCCTGATGATAAGGAAGCGGTTTCCTGTCGGGAACCACATAGATTCTCGCGCCATAGGAGTCGCCTTGCAACTCGTATGAAACCAGGTCGTCGGTTTTATATTCAGGCGTCTGGTTCCCCTTGGCCTGTTTTTGGTTGATCAGGTTGACGGTGATGGAGGTTTTCATGTTGAAATCCTTTCTGATCCGATGTTTCAACTCCTCCATGTTCATATCGGGGTCGATCCAGCATTGCAGGCGATCGTTCTCCCGGAGAACAAAAGCAAACAATCTGTATTGTAAAATATCCTTCAGGCAAATCGATGTCTGTAGAAGAATATTTTCAAGGGTGTTGGTCTGGTTTATCGCCAGGATATAGGTATTCAACGATTTGTAATCGATTTTCTTTGCAACCCCGAACATGACAGCCATCAGTGTAAAGACATCACGTTTGATTTTTCTGATAAAATATGACATATCCGATCCTCTCTTGTTTGGTTTATGCACATTTTAGAGCAAATTATATGCCACAATCCAAGAAGGCCATTTTATCAGGAAGAGGATCGTTTCATTCCGTTGAAACCGGCAATTATTTCCCGCCCTCCTCTTTGAGAATTAAGGCGCAAACGTCAATATTTTGACGAAACCTCCGTTACCTTCTTCCAAGATCGTGCCTGTTTGATTGACAAACCTTAAAATGGCCTTACTTTCGTGGAGGTTTTTTTTATTAACATGACGATATAAAACCATCGTCAATCAGGATGGAGTAAAATATCATGATGCATGAGACAAAACAGGAAATTTTAGATAGGCTTCTGGCCATGAAAAAGCCCCTTTGTCCCCACTGCAATCGGAAGATGAGTATCTGGGAAGATCCCATGATCGGCTCTGGCGACGGCCTGGGATGGGGAGTTCCCTATCTTTTTATATGCTTCAACGATCAGTGTTCCATGTATCGAACCGGATGGGACGATATGATGAATCAGACCGGTCACTACGCTTCCTACCGGTGTATGAACTATCCGGGGACCGATCAGTTTGAATGCATACCGGTTTTTGGAGAGACTGGAGGAAAAGGACAGATCATCGATGAGCAGGTGTTGACGGAACAAGAAATCTTCAAGGAAAAAATGAAAAGCGGTTTTTCCATTCTTGCTGATTGTTATGTGAACGAAGATGTGGTGAAGATGCTCTCCATGCTTTCAGATGGGTCTGAACCGGTTCGTGTCAGACTCAAGGCAGCGGAAATGATCGGCGATGTAGCCGATACCGAGGCCATCGAACCGTTGAGGCACCTGAAGCTCGGGAACGAGAAACTCATCCAGATGGTGAATGAAGCGATTGTGAAGATCCACACCAAATATTTCACCCGTGAGTGCCCCTTCTGCGCGGAGATCATCAAACAACGGGCCAATATCTGCAAACACTGCGGAAAAGAGGTTGTCAACCTGTAAAATTTTTGGTGACGGGCCGGATAAAAAGAAAAAATCCCGAAGGATTTTTTCTTTTTTCAGGTTTATAATATTTTTGTTAGGGCTAAAACAATCAGATACCCTTCTGTTCTATCTTCCGCCCCGAACTCGGTCAATCCCCGGAAAGAGACCACCATTTTTTGTGAAGGAATCGTGAGGTTCACTTCAGGGCCGAATGCATAGACGCTATCCTTGACGTCATCCGTTCCGGGCCCCGAATCGTCCGTGACCTGCCACTGGCAATAACCCGCCATCCCCGCTTCCCAAACCTCTTTGATCGTTTTTCCAACACCCCACTCAAAATGGAAATCGTTTCCTGGGGTCACTTCTGTATCGTTTTGCTCTCCATGGAATTCATACCGGGAAAGAATCGAGGCGGATAGCGTCTTGGCCGCATCAAAATAGGCGGTTCCGCCCATGGAGAACATGCCTGTCCACATGTCGCTTCCCGGAGAGGCCGGGTCGTCTTCCTCGTACTTACCGGTCGGAATAAAGAAACCGGCTCCAAAGGCCGCATCATAGCAGGCTCCGTGCCATGCGAGAATCAGCGGCTCAACGAAGATATCGCCCACTCCGAAGGTGGACGCGTCGACGCCCGCTTTTCCGATTTCAAGATCCACATTCATCAGGGTCAACGCGATGTCGGCGGCATAATCGGCCCCCAATATCTTGTGGTTCGACACCCACAAAAACCGATGGGCGTTCACGAAAAGGGATAGATCAAAGTCAAGGTCCAGCTCTTTTCCATCGTTGTCCGTCAGGGTGTCGGCGTTATAAAAAACAGCATACATCCTGTAGTAATAGCCCGGCGGCGGCGTGGAGGCCGCCTTAATGCCCTCGATACCGTTGGGGTAGGCGTTTCCCGCATCCGCCCATGCCGTGCTGAAAAAAACCGTGGTCAGACAGAGCGACCCCACTAAGATTCCCAAAACCCATTTCATCAAACCCCTCCTTTTTTTAATAAGTTAGCACCACTGATCGCCCCGGAAAGAGAGCACCCGCCATCAATGTTTCAAGGCTCTTTTTTCGTGGACGCCCCATATGACAGAAATGCCAATAAAACAAGAATTCAGGCGGCACGATATATCAATTGATGGGAATTGACAATATGGGAAAATGCAGGGTTCAGGGTAATCGCGTTTGGGACGCGCCTCCTTCGGCCCTGCCGAGGGCCACCCTTTTGAAAAGGGTGCCAAACATATCCAAATAAAGGTTCCATGAACACCCTCTAAAAACCTATTTGTCCCGCTTTTTAAAAGCGGGCC
>JAGVHJ010000126.1 GCA_020056645.1 Desulfobacterales bacterium | reverse complement strand
TTTGACCGCAGGAATACATGGCGTATTTCGAGGATCAAAATTTTTTTCCAACGCCGGAGTTGGGAAAATTAACAAAAACTTGAACATCGAGTGATAACATTCCGAAATCATTTTCCATCGAAGGCTCCAGATGATATTTGCCGCACATATTCTCGCCTAGGGAGAACTCTCTTTTTACTTTGTTTACAGGATGTTGTGAAAAGAGATTTGTGAAAATGGGCTCTGGTGGCCGCAACGATGTTTATCAATATTTTTACTTGACACATCCCGGAAGGGGGAATAAATCCTTTTTTAATTATGTCAAGCTTTAATTTTTGCTGAAGGGGAGAAAAAAAATATGAAATCCATTATTCGTCCATGCATCGTCATGATCGCGTTCACCTTTTTTTTAGCGGGGCCGGTCCACGCCATTCCTACAAACGGGGAGTTTCTTTCAGATCTATCTGGATGGAGTTTGCAAGAAGATCTGGTCGATTCGCCCTTATCCACCTTGATCGTCGCTGATAACGGTCATGCAAAGCTTTCCACCGCAGGAATCGAGACAGGTCCCTATCAGATCTCCCTCCTTCAATGGCTTGAAATTCCAGATTTCGCCGCCACCTTGAGTTTCGACCTGAAATACGAGAGAACAGGTCCCGACAGTACGCCATCCAATTTTTCCTTTAACGATTTTTTTGAAGCCTCCTATCTTGATGATAACGATGACACGGGTGCGAATGACTATTACTGGCTCGGCGTGGATTGTACTGGCCCCTACGATCCGAACACCTTTGGTTCCATTTCATTGATGACACTTTCTGACGGCTGGTTCCGTTTCACCACCGATATCAACGCCCTCGCTGGCCGCACCGGAACCCTCTCTTTTGATCTATGGGACGGTGATGACGGTTATTTTTCCACCGCCTGGATCGACCATGTGGTGATATATGACGCTCAGCCTTCGCCGGTTCCGGAGCCTGGAACCCTTTTGCTCCTGGGATGGGGGCTCGCCGCGATGGGATTCTTGGGACGGAGCCGTTCACAAAAGAAAAGGTAACGATTCAGTATGGCCTTGTTTTAGCCAGTTCAGCAAAAAGCCAAGAAGCTCCCGAAAAAAATAGGGAAAGAACAAAACGGGCTTTTCGCCATCTTGATGAATCGCTGCTGAATAGTTACTAAAAAAATTTGAGATGATCATGGACTGATCCATGCAATCTCTTCATACCCCATAGCCGGGATAACCCAAAGAAAAAGGGGAGAGGGAATGAGACGCGTGAAACGAGAGAAGGGATCGGGGATTGACTCCCCGCGCCTCCCATGGATGAAAGACCAGGTGTCAATCATTGGGACGGGTCTCAAACCGGTCCCATCCCCGCGTGACGGTGCATGGCTTTGTGGTATTCGGTGGGCCGCCTTGAAAATGGGGCCTCTTTTTTGGGTCTGCCTTCTTCTGGGGGCCATGATTCCGGTCAATGCCCAGGCCGTCGATTTTGCCGATGTGAGCGATAAGGTAACGGTGAGTGTCGCCAATGAACGGTCGAGTCTCAACCGGCGCACCCAGGTGGTCACCAGCACGGCGGATGTGACCTTTCGCAATAGGTCGAGCGAGAGCATCCCCTTTCCCATTCACGCCGTAATACAGTTTTTTGGAGCCAATCCCTCTGTCATCCAGATGCCAAGCGCATCGGGTGGGGCTAACGTTCTCCCCTATAATACCTACTATCTCCCTCTTTCAGATGGGTATCTGTTTCTTCCAGGCCAATCCTTGACATTTAAAGTGACCTTTCTTCGAAACGCGTCGGTTCGCTTTACCTTTAATGTGGTTCCCTATGCCGAAGCGCCGCCGGAAAACCAGGCGCCCGTGGCCCATGCAGGCCCTGATCAGACCCTCACCCTTCCCCTTGGGGCCGACACGATGCAGGTGAGGTTGGACGGGACCCTGTCAAGCGATCCAGACGGTGAAATTTCCACCTATACCTGGACCGGAACCCCGGACCCGGAAGATGTGGCCACCCCCCAGATCACTCTTGGAAAGGGGGCGTATGTGTTTTCATTGGTGGTCATCGATGATCAAGGGCTTTCAAGCGAGCCGTCCCAGGTGACCATCACGGTTCAGACCCTGAACACTGGCGGTCCACCCAATCTGACCCTTAACCCTTCCGAATTTACGGTGACAGAAGGGGAAACCCTGGCATTCTCCCTCTCGGCCAGCGACCCGGACGGGGAGCGGGTGACCCTTGTCGCGTCGCCAATGATTCCAAATTCCCGGTTCACCACCGAATCTGGCCTTGCCGCAACCGGTCAATTTGAGTTTTCACCCGATTTCACCCAGGAGGGAGCCTGCGCCCTCTCTTTTATCGCACGGGATCCCTGGGGACATACCGCCACCGCCACCGCCCGGATTACAGTTTTAAACGTCAACCGGCCCCCGGCCCTCACGGCGCCCGACGTGCTCTCGGTAGACGAGGGGCGGCTTCTGACCTTTGAGATAAAGGCCCAGGACCCGGATGGAGAACCCGTCACCCTGTCTGCGTCAAACCTGCCTGCGAACGCTTTGTTTTTTCAGGCGACAGGCACCCTTGCGTTTACACCCGATTTTGATCAGGCAGGTGACTATTCCTTAACCTTTCAGG
>JAGVHJ010000532.1 GCA_020056645.1 Desulfobacterales bacterium | reverse complement strand
TTTATAGAGAAAAAAAGCCCCCTCAGGAAGTTTTACGAGGATTTCATTGCAAAAAGCGGCATCCGGCCCGGCGATGCGGCTGGCATCTCCGTGACCTTTATCAGCCAGATTCCAGAGGCTTTCTATCTGGCCATGCGTCTGCGGGAAAAAATTCCCTCCCTCTTTATCCTCTTTGGTGGAAGCGCAATTCAGCAGATATTCTCCCATGCCGAAGAGGATGCCAAACGATATGTCCTTACCGTGGCCGACGGGGCTTGTATCTTTGAAGGTGAAGCGTGTCTCTCCTCCTTGGTCGATGTTTTCCAGGAAGAGGGATGGAATCCGGCGGACCCGGAGGAACGGTTCCGCCGCCTCGGCCACGTTCCCAACCTGGTGATGTTGGACCCGGTTTCAAAAAAGATCCGTCAGGGTCCCTTGACCATCACGGATCTTTCGGTCCTTCCGCCGCCCGACTATTCGGATCTCGATCTCGGAAGCTATCTCGCGCCGGAGCCGGTGCTTCTCTTCTCTCCCACCCGGGGCTGCTACTGGAACCGGTGCGCTTTTTGCGATTACGGCCTGAACCGAACCGGGTGTCATGGATACCGGGAAATGGACGCGGAAGAGGCGGCCCGTCACTTGATCGACCTTTCACATCGCTATCGGGTAAAGAATTTCTATCTATCGGTGGACGCCATGGGGCCCCGGTTTGTGGAAAAATTGGCCCAGGCCTTGGTGGATGGGAAGGCGGATATCCGATGGTCCGCCGATTTTCGAATGGAGGCCCATTACACGGCCAAACGGCTCGCCCTCCTCTACCAGGCGGGGTTGAGGGCGGTGGCCTTCGGGGTTGAGAGCGGGGCGGACTCAATGCTCGGAAAAATGGAGAAGGGCATCACGGTCGATACGATTCGAAGGGGCAACGCCCTCTTTCACCAGGCAGGCATCGCCACCGCCTGGATGACCTTCAGCCACCATCCCGGAGAAACGGAGGCGGAGTCAATGGAGACCATCCGGCTGATCGATGAAGCGCGTCACGCCGTCGATCTTTTTATCCTGGGCCGCTTCGGTTTGACCTCGGGAGCCAAGATATTCAATGATCCCCAAGCGTATGGATTGCGGCGGGTCTACTACTGCCGGGGAGACGACTTTCACCTCTTTCCCCTCTTTCAGGAAGTATCGGAACGGCCTTCCACAAGCGATGGAAGGCTGGAGGACGAAATCGCCCGGCTATCCCGCCACTACTATCTGGACCACTACCCGTGGCGGGGGGCCATCTCGACCCACCATACCTTTCTCTATTTCCTAAAATTCGGCCAGGATATTTTCCAGCGTCTGGCAAGGAAAAAGATAGGGCCGGAAAAGAAATCTCGGAAACGGCTCTCCGGCGAGTGTGTCGGTTTGATATGCCGGCCCGCATTCTCCCTTGACCGGCTGGAGGTCGAGCATGGGCGCTTCATGGAATCCTTTCTTGAAAAGGCTCTCTCGCCAGATCAAAGCGGCATGGCGCCCCTGAGTGGCTCTTTTTTCCGGCGGGCTTTTTTTGACGGTTGATTCTTTTGGTGTGGCCGGCCTCTTTTGCTTCTTGATGAATCGCTGCTGAATAGTTACCGCCAAAAAAACCTCGAAAAAAAATCTTGAAACTCTTCAACTCCTGATATACCAATAGGGGCATTTTTTTGATCAACCATTATAAAGAGAAAAGATAGGAAAATGAAAAGACGGATATTATTGAATGTTTTATTGTTTTTGGGACTACTATTCACAGTGACAGCCCCTTTGCACGCCGGTAACAAGGTCGAGGAGCAGTTCCGGGCGGAAAACCGCATGATGAAGAAGAATCTGGATCTTGCCCAGCGTGAAAATGAGGTGCTGAAAACCGAGAACACCCAATATAACGAACAGGTGAATCAACTCAACGAAACTGTCACGGGCCTCAAGGCCGATCTGGAAGCCCTGAATTCCAAATACACTCAGGATATGGCCCAGATGAAGGCGGAATACGACGCACTGAATGGCCGTTTCATCACCCTTGAGACGGAAAGCACCGCTAAAATAAATGGATTGACCTCACAGAATGCGGAACTCGAAAGGAGGATGGCTGCCGAAGTGGCCCGGCTCAATGGCCAGATGGAAAAACAGAAGGTGGCCTATGCCGCGGAAAAAGAGGCCATGAAGAGCGCATATGAAGCGAAAATCACCGGTCTTGAAAAACAGCTGGCCCAGTCAAAGGCGGAAAAAGAGAAGCTGATAGCCTCCCATAACGCAAAGATCGTCGATTTTGAGAAACAGGTCGCCCTGTTGAAAACCGAAAAGGAGAAGTTGAAAACCACCTATGATGCAAAAGTGGCTGAGCTTGAAAGACAGGTGGTGGCTCTCAAAGCGGATAAAGAGAAGATAAAAGCCGGATATGAGGTGAAGGTGGCGAACCTTGAAAAACAGATGGCTCTCTCTAAACAGGATGCGGCGAAAAAGGATACGGCGCTTGCCTCAATCACCGCTGAAAACACGTCGAATAAGGGCCGGATCGCAGAGCTTGAAAAATCCCTGAAACAGCAGGCGGAAATCGTTAAAAAAGGAGAAAAGAATTTTCAGGATCTGACGAATTCAAACACAAATCAGCAGAAGATCATCGAAGAAAAAGAGGCGGCGATCAAGGTATTGAACCAGAAAATCGCCGACATGCAAAAGGCCGACCAGCAGAGGAGTGCCGAGGAAACGAAGCAGAAATCCTCCGAGTCTGATCAGGCGCCGGTTCAACAGAAAACCACAGGGAACTAAGGGAAGTCATTGGTGATCATATGAAAACATCTGTATCGATTCTTAAAACAACCGCGTTTGTATTACTGGCCGCCACGCTTCTTTGGGCCATGACTCCCCTTCCGGGGCAGGCGGAGGAGCCAACCATCCGTTTTCTTCTCACATCCAATCTGAACGGCCGATTCACCGTGGAAACAGAGAACCAGGAAATGGAAGATCCCATGTTGATCCTGGCCCAATCCATGCTCAATGAACAGAAAAATAGGCCTGCGGATCTCTTTGTCGATCTGGGCAACGCCTTCTATCCCGGAATCCTCTCCCGTTTTTCCTATGGTTCTATCACGATGGATTTTCTGGAATATTTCAATTGCGCGGCGACCCTCGTGTCATCCAGGGACCTGAACATCGGTGTCAGCAACCTCGAGTTTCTGAGCAAGAAGAAAAAGACGCGGCTCCTTTCGGCCAATATCGAAAAGGATGAGGTTCCCGTATTTCTTCCCCATTTCCGGCAAACCATCAAAGGGAAAAAGTTCGCATTTATCGCCATCTCATCGGAAAAGGGTTTTTTTGACATCGCCGAGAAGCAGCTTCTTGCCGTGACCCTCAAGGATTACAAGGAGGCCTTGAAAAAAGGGCTTGAAGAGCTCCAATCAGAAGAGGCTGATTACACAGTGTTGTTCTCGGGGCGCTCCTATGAGGATAATTTCGCTATTATGGAAGAGTTCAAGGGAATCGCTCTTTGCATCAGCGGCGGTGATTCAACAGGCGAGCTTTTTGCGGCAAAGGCGGAGCGGGTCGATATCGGCGAAGGAAGAAGCCTTGTCACCCTCATCAATCCCAATGGATTCTATAGTCTGAACCTTTCGGCGGGTAATGTACTCTCCGTCGATACATTGAAATTTAATGGAGCGGAACCTCAATCCACCTATGAAAGAAATTATCGTCTGTTTGTGAACAGGCTCTCCATCTGGAAGAAACGCTTCGCCAAGGAGGGTGAAAATGATATCGTCAACGAGGCATTGACCGAAATGTCGGTGGATGACGCCCGTGTCGCGGCCCTGCTTCGTCATAAGTTCCGGGCCGAGGTGGCCATCGTGGATAAGAACTCCATCACCGCCGGAAAGATGTCGGGAAAAATCAAATATTCCGATATCATCAAGATGGTGGATAATGAATTCCCTATCTTTACCTATAAGATCACCGGCAGCGAACTGAAAAAAGTAATCGGTCTAAAGGAAAATCTGGTCATCTCCGGAGCCGAGGGCGGAAGGGTTCAAAAAAATACCATCATGGACAAAAAGGATTACCGGATATGTTCTCCCCAGTCGGTCTATGATCATCTGACCCGGCGGCTGGGCAGGAATATGAAATACACCAATTCCTGGAGAACGCTTTTAGACGAGATCAAGGATGATCTGAAAGGAGACCAGGTCCTCGGATATGGCGACTATGGGTATCTGGATAACCGCTACCGGATGATGGTGGATGTCTCTCTCTCCAACTTCTACGATCACTCCGAAGTTTCCAAAGATGCGGGCCTCAAAACGCCTCCGGGCAAGCCTGGCGCAACCTACGAGAAGTGGGGCCTGGAAGATAAAATCGATGTTACGATCTATAACCAGAAGCATAAAGTGGTGCTTACGCCCTACGTTTACTTTATCCGTCAGGATGAGGCCTATTCTCAGAATTTGTTGAGGGGAACCCTCTTTTACACTTACAATCTCTATCCTATCCTGAAGCCCTATCACAAGTCCCAGGTGGATACGGTCGTCAAGGTGGTGGATGATTTTAAGCCGCTTCTTATCAGGGAGACCTTCGGAGCCCTTTTTGAGACCAAGAATATCACGGGTAAAGTGGGTATCGGTTTTGAGAAGCAGGCCCAGGATCCGGAAGAGGATCTCTTTGGCGGTATTGAAACCATCATCGGCGCCAAATATGATTTTTTGAAATATATGAGCTATACCTTTGACTTGGATACCTTTTATTCCAATTTCAGCGAACATCAGGTCCGGGCCGAGGTAACGAACGCCCTTTCGTTCAAGCTCAACTCCTTTATGGCGTTTTCAACAAAATACAAGTGGTTCTATTTCAACGCCCTGGACGACGATCTGAAATACAAGGATGGTCAGGTGCTTTTGGCCCTTGATCTGGTCACCGATTTCAAAAAGTTCTAACTCGTTCCACCCTATTTTACTTCAATTCCAGGAAGGGGTGAGCACCCCTTCCTGGAATTTTTGTCTGGGCCGCACACCTCTTATCATTTGATACTCGATCTTCAAGTTTTTAGGAAATTTGTTCAAATCCAAGGCGGAAAAAAAATTTGACCGCAGGAATACATGGCGTATTTCGAGGATCAAAATTTTTT
>JAGVHJ010000576.1 GCA_020056645.1 Desulfobacterales bacterium | reverse complement strand
TGAATCGATTCCGCTATCACGATAATTGGCTACATAACTTATTGGCATCGGCTTCGTTGGGAGGGCATCGATCCCCTCCCCTAAATCCGATATAATCAGAATAAAATGTTACCTTTCGAAAAGAATAAATTCATCCTGACCGGCTATCATCGCCGCATTCATTTTCCATAAAACTCGATCTTCAAGTTTTTAGGAAATTTGTTCAACTCCAAGGTGGAAAAAAATTTTGACCGCAGGAATACATGGCGTATTTCGAGGATCAAATTTTTTTTCCAACGCCGGAGTTGGGAAAATTAACAAAAACTTGAACAACGAGTAAAAGGGTTTCATCATGTTCCTTTGTAACTATTCAGCGGCTATTCATCAAGATGGCGAAAAGCCCGTTTTGTTCGTTCCCTAATTTTTTCGGAATATCAGATGTTTATAAAAGAACCGGGCGGCGCCCTGATAGAGCGCGGGGGAAAGCCGCTTCAAGGCGTAAACAGGCCACATCTGAAAACCAGGGGAGAGCTTGATCCCGGTGTCCCGGACAAGGGCCTGAATTCCCTGGCGGGCCACGGTGGAAGGCTTTGTTCCGAAACGCTTGTAGAGGCCCGTAATCTTGGCCTGGGCGGTCTGGCCATCTTTGTCTGAAAAGAGGACTTTTCCGTCTTTCACGATGTTGGTGTTGATGATGCCGGGACAGAGAACGTTGACCTGGATGTTGTGGCGGTGGAGTTCTGAGCGGAGGCTCTCCCCCAGACCCACCATGGCGAATTTGCTGGCGCAATAGGGGGCCATGCCCGGAATGCCGATGAGGCCGGCGCCGCTTGCGGTGATGAGGATTTTTCCGGTTTTCCTCTCGATCATCCGAGGGACAAAAAGGTGAATCATGTAGACGGTTCCCCAGAGGTTCGCCCCCATGACCCATTCCCAGTCGGCGAGGGAAAGCTCCTCCAGATGCCCCCCAGCGCCCACGCCTGCGTTGCTGCACAGAATGTCAACGGTTTTCCATGCGGCGAAATAATCGTCGGCAAAGGCCTTGACCTCATTCAATTTGGAGTGATCCAGCGTGTAGCCCTTGGCGTCGACGCCTTTGGCCTGGAGTTCCATCACCACCTTCTCCACCCGTTCCCCGAAAATATCGGTGACCGTCACGCAACATCCTTTATCGGCGAGCTGCAAGGCGAGTTCACGTCCAATGCCCGATCCAGCTCCGGTGACGATGGCCCTCTTCTCTTTAAAATCGTATGAGTCGTTCTTGAAGATTCCCATCATACACCTCCTTTAATCTTCATGTTTTCAGGGGAAGGCGGGCCGCCCTCGCCCTTCCTTCTTACGTAGGCCTCCATCAGTTCCACGAATCCGTCGATACGGGTGGTCATGGGGCCTTCGGCGTAGGCCCGGGGATCGCAGTGGTCGGTATTCATCATGAGGACCGGTATGCCCCACTTTTTCTGGAGCGCCTCCTGGAGATCGAAAAGCCCGGTACTGCTGGGCCGGCAACTCTGATTGGCGTGAAGGATGACGCCGTCGAGGTCGAACGCCTCCACAAGCGAATTGAAATAGGCGATGCGACGGTCGAGATTTAGGGTGAAGGGAACGATGATTTGGTCCCTGGCCATCTGGCGAAGGGTCTCTTTGAGGCTCCCTTTGGGTTTGCTCCTTCCCGCGAAGGAATAGGTGTAGGGTTCGCACACCACATAGGCTCCCCGCTCGGCCAGCACTTTCTGGTAGAGATCCGCATTGTACCAAAGAGTGATTCCCTCCCAGAGCACCCGGTATTTTTCCCGGCCCCCTTCAATGCTCGTCTGGTCTTTGTACCGCTTTTGCGCCTTCTTGAGCTCCTTTGAATAGTATCGGATCGCGTCTTTCTGGTTCCACTGGCTCACCATGGGAAGCATGAACATCCGGACCCACTCAAAGTAGGCGTTTGCGGGAAAACGTTTCCGGTATTCGAAAAGCTCCCGGAAGAGTCGGCAAATCTCAGCCGAATCGTTCACGATCTCAAAAAATTTTTTCTCGTTAAAGGGTTTCCCGGTCTCTTTTTCCAGAAAGGCGATCATGTCATAGAACTGGGCCTCCACGTAATCCACATACTCTTCCAAACGCTCATCGCTTTCGCCTGCCACGAGATTGGGAACATCCAGGGCGAAATGGGGTTTACCATGGAGCCTGGCCTCGCCCTCAAACCATTTCAGGTGGGTATCGCACACCAGATTGGCCGAAAAATAGGCGTCCGCCACCCGGTTTCCTCCGAAATCCTCGGGCCAGCCCATGCGGCAGGCCCCGATGCTGGTCTTCATGTAGCTGCAAAGATCCCTGCCATACCCCAGGCTCTCCGCGTGCTCGATGGGGGGAACGGTACATCCGGCCGTGCCGGTCAAGGCCGCGTAGGCCTCCGGATAGCCTGGAAAATATCCCATGGCCGCGGGGATCTCTGTCGGAAAACCGGCGCTGAACACGCCGAACCGTTTCCATGGTTGCAGCACCGTCAACTTGGTTTGGTTAAGGTATTGAAGGATGATTTGAGCCAGGCGCGGGGTGACGGGCTGGTTGAGATAGCCTTTCACGCCTTTTGCAAATAGTCCTGGGTTGTTCCATATAAATCGGGTCAATTTAATCATGCGCTTTTTCCTTCTTTTTTTAAAGGATCTCCCTGAAACTTTCCAGGCGGCTTACCAGTTGTTGATCCATCGTGGGCGTATACTCCCGTTCGATCACGATCACTTTTTTGCCGGTTTTTTTCAGTTCGCCGGTCATGAAGGGAAGGTCGAGGCCATGGGGTTCGCAAAATTTCAAAATCTGGTAGACGACGCCCGATACCGGCGTCTCCCACAGACATTTTTTCAGGAACTCAAGCCGCCTCTCAAAGGGTATCCGGGTGGGAGGTTGGGGAATACGGGTGTGGTAGGCGACCAACGCCTTCACCGGATCGATTGTCTCATCAATGGTTTCCGCGAAATAGCGCTCGCCCAGGCTCAGATCGTCTCTCACGGCCCTCAAGCGGGCCGCCTCCAGAATCTCCATCACGGCTCCGTAAGTGATGTCCGAGCCGGTGAGAAGAACCGGAATCCGGTCCGGTGGAAAGGGGGGTTGGTTTCGCCATCGCTCTCGGGCCGCTTCCAGTTCGGCGATCACCTCATTTTTCTCCATCTGAACGCACTTCCGGGTCAAATCGTGATAGCTCGTGTTGGAAATATCCTTTGTCGCGCGAAGGGCGGAAAGCTCCCGCATCAATCTTTTAATCCGGTTCGATGTCTGTATGGCCGCTTTCAGTTTATCGTCGGTGACCGTCACCTTGAAATGGGTTTCGAGATGGGCGATGAATCGCCGGAGTTCGTGCTCGTGGTATGTCATGGCTGTGGCGTCGTTTTTCGCCGGTGTGTTGATCCAGTATAAAAAATCGGTTTTCACATGGCGCTTCCAGATATCGTACTGGTTGTTGGTGGTGTCGCAGCCGTGACAAAAGGCGATCCCCACCCACTCATGGGATTTGGCCATTCCTTCGGTCAGGCAGGAACGGGAAAAGGGACAGATGTAATGGTGAATGTACCGGTCCGCCGGGTCATTGGGCGCGTTCACATCCCCCAGGATCTTATAGGGGGTAAATCCCGCGGCCATGACAATCTCTTCGGGAAACTCATGGCCCGTATCATAATAAGCGAATTTTTTCATTCAAGGCTCCTTTACCTGCTTGCAAGAATGGCCGCGCCGATCGCGCCGCAAACCTGGGCTTCATCCGGGACGCCCAATTTCACGCCAAACCGTTTTTCAATGGCCGATCGCATGCCGCTGTTTTTCGAGACCCCCCCGGTCATGACCACGGGTTTTTCAATGCCGGTCCGGTTCATCATGGAGACCATGCGCGAGGCGATGGAATCATGAATTCCCGCGATGATGTTTTCCCGGCTCTCTCCGGTCGCAATCATGGAGATCACCTCTGATTCGGCGAACACCGTACACATGCTGCTGATGGTCACCGGTTTTTTGGCCTTTTTCGACATGACGGCAAAATCCCCGATCTCCACATGGAGGGCCCGGGCCATCACTTCGAGAAAACGTCCGGTTCCGGCCGCGCACTTGTCATTCATGACAAAATCGACCACATCGCCGCGATCGTCCATCTTGATGCATTTGCTGTCTTGGCCTCCAATGTCGATCACCGCTTTCACATCGGGAAAAAAATGGCGGGCTCCGGCCGCGTGGCAGGAAATCTCCGTAATCTGCCTCGTTGCGATCTTCACATTGGCCCGGCCATAACCGGTCGAAACGATGGCGTCCACCGCCGTCTCGTTTCGGCCTGTTTTCTGAAGCATCTTTTCATAGATGGTTTTCCAGGCCGCGGTCATGTCGTAGCCGCTCAGGGAGAGGTCGGTGTAGACCAGTTTTTTATTCTCCATCATAGCGATTTTGGTGGTGATGGACCCGATATCGATTCCAACGGTAATCATAGTATCTTATCCTTTCTTTTTGTTGAGAATGATCATAGATACGCGAACTAAAACCGTTTGACAATGACCCAGGGGGTCAATTAGAGTGGCAAAAACGGCCAAACCGATTCGATTCTTCCAGTGGGCCGGGATTCGTATATTTTAGGTAACTATTCAGCAGCGATTCATCAAGATGGCGAAAAACCCGTTTTGTTCGTTCCCTATTTTTTTCGGGACCTTCTTGGCTTTTTGCTGAACTGGCAAAAACTCGGCCTGAAGGCCTCAGACAATTTGCCAGTTATAGCGCAAAAAGCCTTCGAATCTCTCATCCGAAAAAAAATAAATGTCACTTCACAAAAGGGCCTTTTCGCCACTCAAGCAACGCCATACTGAATAGTTACTATTTTAGATGATTCGCGGATTTCGGACAGGGGCGGTTCGCGAACCGCCCTCATGATCACCGACGATTACGATAATCCCGTGTAAATGATCAGGCGTCCGTCAATGCCTCCGCTGGCTCAGTTTTCCACCCGGTTCCTTCTTGAGAGAATGGTGTCAGGGTCGATCTCGCCCAGATGGTTGAACACATAGTCAGGCTGATAGGGATAGCGGTTGAGGATTTCAGGCGTCGTGACGCCGGAGAGCACCAGGCAGGTGGTCATACCCGATTCCAGACCGCCCACGATATCGGTATCCATTCGGTCGCCGATCATGAAGCAGTTAGCGGAGTGGACCCCTAACTTCTTCCGGGCGAGAAACATCATGACCGGGTTTGGTTTTCCCAAAAAATAGGGGGCGACGCCGGTCGCTTTCTGGATGGGTGCAACCAGTGCGCCACAGGCAGGAACCAGACCCCTTGCGGTGGGTCCGGTCAAATCCGGATTAGTGGCGATGAATCTGGCGCCCTCCTGAATCAAGAGGGTCGCCTCGATGATTCTGGCATAATCATACTCTTCGGTCTCGGCGATGATGACATAGTCTGGTTTTACGTTGGTGATTCGAATCTCCGCTTTCTCCAGTTCATCAAGAACCCCTCTGCCGCCGATCACATAGGCGGAACAGCCATGGGGCTTCTGGACCTTCAGAAAGCTAGCGGTGGCCATGGCCGATGTGTAGAAATAGTCCTCCGTGACATCCATCTCCATATGGAGAAGCCTCTCCTTCAGTTGCGCCGGGGTATAATAGGAGTTGTTCGTCAAAAAGAGGAACTTATAATCCCCTTGCTTGAGGCGCTCCACAAATTCCTTGGCCCCGGTAATCGATTTTGAACCCGTATAGATCACCCCGTCCATATCCAAGATAAATGATTTCTGGTAGCTTCTGTTTTCCACGCCTCTCTCTCCTTTATTTCGATAACCCTAAACGTCACGGGATAGGGAACCCGATATTTTTTCATCCTATACCACCAAACCAAAAGCGAAGAACAGAAAAATCGTTCACAACGCCCTCCAATAAAAAATCACATTATTATCCTCGTTTTCAATCTTGACACATTTTTAAAAATCTGGGATTGAAATAGACCAAAACGAAGAAAACCCTTTTTCATTTAAGCGTAAAGGAGCGGCCTTATGAATCTGTTCACTATTAAAAACAAAATGGCGGACCTATTAATCCTGGGATGCTTAGGGGCCTGGTTCGCGTCCGTCCTCTTCGTCACCGGTTGTGACCAGCAGGAGACCACCTGGGCGAAGAGATACGCATACAACACTGATTTCGGAACCACCGCCCTCCAAGCCGGCGATGGCGGTGTGCTTCACCTGACCGCCACTGGCCGCCTGATCAAGGTGGACGAAACCGGGGCGATCCTCTGGCAAAAAAGCTATGATCGATGCAAGCCGGTTGCCATGGCCCTGACCAACGACGGGGATTTGATCGCCGCAGGCCCATGGAGCTGCGACTCTCCCGAGAAGGTTAACCCGGTTGGGATGATGCGCATCGATTCAGAAGGGAATGTCCGATGGGCCAAAAGCTACAACTCCAGCTACACGCATCTGATCCATGGAATCGACTGCAATCAGCTCGATGGGTCCATCATCATGGCGGGCGGCGACTATGATCCGCAGGCTTCTTATTCGCCCCTTCTCCGGGAACGGGTGACCCGGTTCGATGGCGACGGGAATAGCCTCTGGGAAAAAACAATCGACACGGAGAGCCCTATGGCCATCACGGATCTCAAGATAAGTTCCGACGAAGGGTTTATTATGGCGGACAACGCCGGCGTCATTACAAAAATGAACCCCAGTGGTGCGGTCGAGTGGAGAACAAAATGCGAAACCGGGGCCATAGGGTATGTGAAGGAGTGGATGGGGTGCTCCATAGAAGAGACAAGCGACGGGTACATGGTGGTGGGGAACACCGAGGAAGAGGAGGTTGCAGTGGTTTGGCTGATGAAGCTCGACAGATCTGGCGGCAAGGTGTGGGCGAAAACGATTCACAATGTGACCGGCGGAAGTGTTTGGGGAGAGGAAAATCCCAATGACGGCATGATGGTGTGGGCCAACCGGGAATACCATGACCATGCGCTATCCATCAAAAAAACAGCTGACGGCGGTTATGCCCTTCTTGGAAAAACAGACAAGGTGGCGCGCACCAATGTTACGCCCTTTTACTGCCGAGTGACCTACACCGGTGGATGGATTATAAAAATAGATGAAGAAGGAGCGATATCCTGGCAGAAAAAATATGCGGATGACTTCCGATATGAGCACTATACAGGCGACGCGCCGGGCGGGGAGATCTTCTATACGACGATTGGAATCAGATCTTTTGATGTTACGGCGGAAAACGGCTTCATTCTGTCCGGAGCTATCCATGAACCCTCCGGTTCCAGGCCCAACGCCCTTCTCCTGATGTGTGACGAGAGAGGCGATATCGCCCATACAAAATTGAATATCCAAAACGCCCAGGCGACCATCAAACCGGCTCTCTTCTCCACAGTCAGCGCCCAAGGCGTTCTTCAAGACCTTTCGGAGTTTACACCTATCGATGAAACCATTGTTGCGACACAGCTTGATCCGGGATTTATCGTGGACGATCTCTAATGAAGGGATTAAAGAATAGCAGTTTGAATGCGGTTTGAAACAAGAAAGGGCCTGGAATTTTCCCGGATCATCTGATCCGGGAAAGGTTCCGTGCCCTTTTTTTTAGGTGATGGAAAAAGGTTACTTCATTGTTTTGAGGAGCTCTTTCAACTCTTGCACCGCGTCCGCGGATTTCATGAGAGCCTTTTTCTCCTCAGCGGTAAGAGCGATTTCGATCACTTGCTCCACACCGTTTTTCCCCAGCTTGACCGGCACCCCGATGAAGAGATCCTTGATGCCGTATTCGCCGTCGAGCATTGCCGCGCAGGGGAGGATTTTCTTCTTGTCTTTCAGGATCGCTTCGGCCATCTCCACCGCCGCCGACGAGGGCGCGTAGTAGGCGCTGCCGGTCTTAAGAAGTTTCACGATCTCAGCCCCGCCGTTGGCGGTGCGCTGAACCATGGCGTCGATCCGCTCTTTCGATATCAGTTCGGTGATGGGAATGCCCGCGACCGTTGAGAAGCGGGGCAGCGGAACCATGGTATCTCCGTGGCCTCCCAGAACAAAGGCGTGGGTGTTTTCGATGGAGACATTGAGCTCCATGGCGATAAAGGCCCTGAAACGCGCCGAATCGAGGACGCCCGCCATGCCGATCACCCGGTTTTTGGGGAATCCGGAAGCCTCGTAGGCCACATGGCACATGGCGTCCAGGGGATTGCTCACGATGATCAGGACCGCGTTGGGCGACAAGCGTGCGATCTCTTTGGTGACCGCCTTGACGATACCGGCATTGGTGCTGATCAGATCATCCCGGCTCATGCCCGGTTTCCGGGGAATTCCGGCGGTAATGATCACCACGTCCGAGTCTTTCGACTCTTCGTAGCCGTTTGATCCGGTCAGTTTGGCGTCGTGCTTTTCGATGGCCGCGGCCTGCATGAGATCAAGGGTTTTCCCCTGGGGCAGCCCTTCCGCGATGTCGATCAAAACCACGTCGCACAACTCTTTTTCCGCAAGCCTCTGGGCTGCGGTGGCGCCCACATTCCCCGCACCGACAACTGTCACTTTCTTATCCATCTTCTCCTCCTTTAATTACTTCTCGTTAGAAAAAAATCCTGCTTTAAGATACTCCCGGTTCAACCGTGCGATATTCACGATGGAAATCTGTTTGGGGCACTCGGCCTCACACTCCCTCTCATTTGAACAGTTCCCGAACTCCTGGTGGTCCATCTCCGTCACCATGCTCAACACGCGCTTGGCGGCCTCGGGCCTTCCCTGGGGAAGAAGGGCGAGCTGGGAGACTTTTGCGCTGACAAAGAGCATGGCCGACGCGTTGGGACAGGCCGCCACACAAGCTCCGCACCCGATGCACTGGGCCGCGTCCATGGCGAGTTCGGCATTCTCCTGTGGAATTGGGATGGCGTTGGCGTCCGGCACGCCTCCCGTATTAACCGACACATACCCGCCCGCCTGGATGATCTTGTCAAGGGAGCTCCGGTCAACGACCAGATCCTTGATAAGCTTGAACGCCCGTGACCGGAAAGGCTCGATCACCACCGTATCGCCATCATCAAAGCTCCTCATGTGAAGCTGGCAAAGGGTTGTTCCCGGCAGTGGCCCGTGGGGTCTACCGTTCACAACGGCCCCGCACATCCCGCAGATCCCCTCCCGGCAATCATGATCGAAAGAGATGGGATCATGGCCATCCAGGATGAGCTGTTCGTTGACCACATCCATCATCTCAAGAAAAGACATATCCTTTGAAATGCCCTTTGCTGGATAGGTTTCAAACGTCCCGATGCGGTCAGGGCCATTCTGCCGCCAGACCTTCAGGGTCAGGTTGATTTTCTTTTCCATGTGCTCCCCTGTGCTCATTTATAACTCCTTTGCGATAATTTCACGTTTTCAAAGACAAGCGGTTCCTTGTGCAGCATGGGCGGGAGGCCCTCACCCTTATATTCCCAGGCCGCGACATGACTGAAGTTGGCGTCATCCCGCATGGCCTCGTTCTCGCCTGTCTGAAACCCTTCGTTAAAATGGCCGCCGCACGACTCTTGCCTGGAAAGAGCGTCTTCGATCATGAGCTCTCCAAAGGAGAGGAAGTCCGCCACACGGCCCGCACACTCCAGGTTCTGGTTGAATTCCCGGTCGGTTCCAGAGACCTTCACATTTTCGAAGAATTCACCTTTGAGCGCGCCGATCTTTTTGAGGGCGGATTTGAGCCCCTCGTTGTTTCTCGCCATGCCGCAATAGTCCCACATGATTTTCCCCAATTCCCTGTGGAAATCGTTGGCGGTTCTCTTGCCATTGATCGAAAGAAGATTTTTGATTTTGGCTTTCACCGCATCTTCCGCCACCTTGAACTCCTGATGGTCGGTCGAAACGGGTTTGACGCCCGTTCCCGCAAGATAGCCGCCCATGGTGTATGGAATGATAAAATAGCCATCGGCGAGGCCTTGCATCAGGGCGCTTGCGCCCAGCCGGTTTGCGCCGTGATCGGAGAAATTGGCCTCTCCCAAAACAAACAATCCCTGAATCGTGCTCATGAGGTTGTAGTCCACCCAAAGCCCGCCCATGGTGTAGTGGGAGGCTGGATAGATCATCATGGGGGTTTGATAGGGATCGTCATCGGTGATCCGCTGGTACATGTCGAAGAGGTTCCCGTACTTCCGCATGATGGTCTCTTTTCCATCCCGTTTGATCGCGTCCCGGAAATCGAGATAGACCGCATACCCGGTATCGCCCACCCCTTTTCCCAGGTCGCACTGCTCCTTGGCGTTCCTGGAGGCCACATCCCGGGGAACCAGGTTCCCGAAGCTCGGGTATTTGTTCTCCAGATAGTAATCCCGATCGGATTCGGGAATATCTTCGGGTTTCCGTTTGTCCCCTGGATTTTTAGGCACCCACACCCGACCGTCGTTTCTCAAGCTTTCGCTCATGAGCGTGAGTTTGGACTGATACTCCCCATGCACCGGAATGCAGGTAGGATGGATCTGGGTGAAACAGGGGTTCGCGACACAAGCGCCCTTTCTGTAAGCGCTGCAAACCGCCGTGGCGTTGCTGGCCATGGCGTTGGTCGACAGATAAAAGACATTGCCATAACCGCCAGTCGCGAGAACAACGGCGTCCGCCGCATGGCGCTCAATCTCTCCGGACACCAGATTCCGGACCAGTATCCCCCTGGCTTTTCCATCGACCAGAACCAGGTCGAGCATGTCGCGCCGGGTGTAAAGGGTCACTTTCTTTAAGGCCACCTGCCGGGAAAGGGCGCTGTAGGCCCCCAGCAATAGCTGCTGACCGGTCTGTCCCCTGGCGTAAAAGGTTCGAGACACTTGAGCCCCGCCAAAAGATCGATTGGCCAAGAGTCCGCCATACTCCCTGGCGAATGGAACTCCCTGGGCGACGCATTGATCGATGATGGCGTTGCTCACCTGGGCCAGCCGGTAGACGTTCGACTCACGGGACCGGAAATCGCCACCCTTCACCGTGTCGTAGAAGAGTCTCCGGATGCTGTCTCCGTCGTTCTGATAATTTTTAGCCGCATTGATTCCACCTTGCGCGGCGATGCTGTGAGCCCTTCTTGGGGAGTCCTGAATGCAAAAGGTTTTTACCTGATACCCCAGTTCCGCCAGCGATGCCGATGCGGAAGCGCCCGCAAGCCCTGTCCCCACGACGATGATGGAAAACTTCCGTTTGTTCGCGGGATTGACCAGTTTCAGTTCAAAGCGGTGGGTATCCCACTTGGTTTCAAGGGGGCCGCCTGGAACTTTTGCGTCAAGCTGCATGATTTTTCTCCTGTATAGTTAGATGAAGAGATTGAAATAAATCGGAAGGAACCCGAATCCGGCCCCTACTCCCACGGCTAAAAAGATGCTAAAGGCCCTCAGCATCCAATTATACTTGCCATGATTGACGCCTAAGGTCTGAAACGCGCTCCAGAACCCGTGGCTCACATGAAAAGCGGCCACGATCATGACACACACATAGGCCCCCGCGTACAAGGGGTTGGTGAAATAACCAGACACGATCTCGAAGGTGGTCTTCAATGTGTGATCGGCGAAGTGGAAGTGCATGACATGAAAAACGATAAAAACAAGAAGAATGGCGCCGGTATAGGGCATGGTGGCTGACCCCAGCGTTCTTCCTCCCGCTGATTTTTTCATATGGTAACGAACAGGCCGTGAAAGAAAATTCTGAAAGGAAAGAAGGGCTCCGGTGAGCACATGAAGAACGGCTAACCCCAGAAGTCCAATCTCAGCCACATTCAAAAGGGGCCCCAGCGAATGCAAGTGGGTCACATAGCCGTCAAAATATTCCTTCCCTCCGTAGATGGTAAGATTTCCGATCAGATGAACCACGAGAAATCCGATGAAGCTCAATCCGCTTACCGCCATTAAAAATTTCTTTCCCACGGATGTGGAAAATAGTCCAATCACCCAGTTCATGCCTTCTCTCCTATTTTTTTATTTTTCCATATCATGATACGCCCAAGGTGGACAGGTATGGAACCCGCCCCTGTAATAATTGGTCATCAAAAATAAACGCGGGGCCGGTTTTGAAGC
>JAGVHJ010000555.1 GCA_020056645.1 Desulfobacterales bacterium | reverse complement strand
CAACCATGAACGGTTCATATCTCTTGCACCGGTGGTATCCTCATAAAAAGGTTTTTTGGGATGCGTTTTTTTCACCCCATGCGGGCGACGTTTTTTCTGATTTTACCCGGATGCACTTTTATGAAAAGGTCGATCCGGATTTTATCGTGAAAAAATATGGTATTGACACCGCCGCTGTTGAATTCAGTAATGGCGGACTGAATAAAACCTTTTTATACGGCGAGAACTGGTATCCCCGGTTTATGGATCAGGGGATGATTTTTTATACGCATAAACCCGATTATCAGGGGAGGATTCCCAGCCCGGAGATCCTTTTGACACCGGGTGAATGGCGATCCCTTCCCGATGGTGTTCGAAAAAATCTTGCGCAGTACGCCTACCGAATTGCGGCCTGTCATATCAGAAAGGGCCGGATTGCGGATACCATCGTTTACTTTAACAAAAATCGGGATCTTTTTGCGGAGATGGATCATGATATTGATCCAGGATCTAAGATGGAAGTCATAAACCTTCTTGAATTTTATAAGAGCGCCTATGGCGATGTGAACACGAAAAGCATCTATTATGAGTGGAATTTTGACGAGTGCAAGGCGAAAGGAGATATGGAAAAGGCGGTTGAAAACGGCCTGAAGGTGATTGACGCCAAACCCGATGCCTATCCCATGCTGCTTGAGCTTGCTATTATTTTTAATAACAGGGGAGAGTTTGGTAAAAGCCTTGACATGGTCAAGAAAGTGCTGCCTGCGAAAGAAAAGAATAGGGAGTTCTGGGAAAACAACCGGAAGGGGATTTCAATTCTTTTGTTGAACCTGTTTCCAGAAGAGATGATCACCAATGAAGGGGGGAGTGCCTATGCTCTTCTCCATGAGGCCTATCTGGCGGACCCGTCGCCTTCAACCAGAGAGCAGAGCCTTGACCAGGGAATGAAACTGTATGTGCGGTTGCGTGAGTCTGGAGAGGTCTTGGGTTCCTTTAAAACTTTATCCGCCATGATGGCTGATTTTCCACAGGAAGGAAAACTCTATAACGAAGTCGCTCTCCACATCATTATTCATGGTGAAAAGATTGGAAAAAAGCTCACGGAAGCTCTGCCGGTATCCCTTAAAGCGATTGAATTGATGGAAAAGAGGAGAGATCCTCTCATTGATGGCGCCTATTATACGCTATCGGAACTCTATTTCCGCCTTGGAGATTTCAAATCCATGCGGTTTTATGAAGAGAAGGCCCTGGAATCGGCGCCCGCGGATAGAAAGAAAAAATATAGTCGTAGGGAGCTGAAGGAGAAGGATCACCCTAAAGACCGTATAAACGGATAGAGATGTCGAACCCCCTGAAAAATGAATCTGGCATCGCCCTATTTCTTGTTCTTTGGGTGATGGTTTTGTTGACGGTGATCGCGGGCGAATTTAGCTATTCGATGAAAACCGAAATCAATCTGGTCCGGAATTTAAAAGAGAATACGCAAGCGTATTATGTCGCCCTTGCCGGTGTGCATCATGCCATTTATGAGCTTGTGCTAAAAAGAGCCTATTTAGAGGAGCGGTTGAGCGGCACATTCCGTTTGAACGCACCGACGCCGCCTGTGCCTTTCGCCGATGGCGGTTATCTGATCCGGATCGATAACGAGAGTGGTAAGGTGAATGTGAATGAGGCCGCCCCCCATGTGATTGAAATGGTGATCGCTGGGTTGGATGCGCCGGAAAAAGAAGAGCGGATCATGGTCGACTCTCTTTTGGACTGGAGAGACGTCGATGATTTCCATCATGTGAATGGCGTGGAATCCGATTATTACTCTTCCCTGCCTGAACCTTACACCTGCCGGAATGGCCGCTTGATCTCCATTGAGGAGCTCGTTTATGTGCGGGGATTCCAAAGAGAGCTCGTGCACGATTATCTCAAGGAGCTTTTTTCTGTCGCCCCCAACGAAAATTTGTACCGGAAAAAGCGATCCGACATCCAAGATTATACCACCCTGGAAGGCAGGGAGGGGGCCGATGATCACCCGATACAACAGTTTTTGACATTGGAAAAACGGGAGGAGAGTCTCTATATCGGGAAAAAGACCGCTTATGATAAAATTGACATCAACTCGGCCTCCCTCCGGATGCTTACATCGCTTCCAGGAATGACTTCGGAACTGGCCCATGAGATTTTGACATTCAGACTTGAGAAGGATTTCGATTCGGTATATGAGTTGAAACCGATTGTGGGCAATAGCGTCTTCAAGACAATAGAGCCCTATCTCAAAGTTGAAGAGGGCGCTTTTTACACCATTCGCTCCTTGGGAACCGCTGGCGATGACAAAACGATTCAAGGTATCAAGGTAATGGTTCGTGTCGATAAATCTATGGTGAATGGATTTAAAGTTGTGGAATGGCTTGATGACTACTATGACCCTGGCATGGTTGAGAGCCAGACAGAAACTCAAGGGGGATAAGGGTGTTCTTTCAGGGAAGCATCGGGGTCGACATTACATCTGAACGGGTGAATATCATCTATCTGAGATCGTTGATGAACCGGAGCACCATTTTCGCCAGCAAGTCCCATGAGTTTGGCGAGAACCTTCCCATCGATAAGCGTATTTATAGCGTGGCCGAGTGGATTTCTTCTTTCATCATGGAGTACAAAGCGGAAGTCGCGGAAGTTCATATCGGTATACCGGGAGACCTTTGCATTACAAGAACCCTTTCGTTTCCCTCCGCGGTCAAGGAAAATATATCCTCGACCCTTTTTTATGAGATGGACAAATATATTCCGATTCCGGTCGATGACATACACTATGATTATCAGATCATT
>JAGVHJ010000217.1 GCA_020056645.1 Desulfobacterales bacterium | reverse complement strand
TCCAGAATCTACCGAGTTCTTTTACGAGATAGGTATCCCATATAGTTGCCGATCGCCTCTATGATCCGCGGGCGCAAAACCGGTAAGGAGCCAAGCATGGATTCATTTATTGCAAGACAACCCATTTTCAACTCAAAAAGAGAGCTGTTCGCCTATGAGCTCCTTTTCCGTGACGGTTTATCCAATCAAATGCCCATGATCGACGGTGATGTGGCCACCTCCAAGCTCTTGTCCAACACCTTTTTCACCATCGGGATCGACAAAATCACCGCCGGCAGACGGGCCTTCATCAACTATACGGAGAAGCTTCTCCTAAACAAGACCCCCCTGCTCTTTCCAAAAGAGACCACGGTGATTGAAATCCTTGAAGATGTGAAGCCTGATCCCCAGGTGGTGCGGGTGGTCCAGGACTTCTCCGCTTCCGGCTATATGCTGGCCCTGGATGATTTTGTCTTCAGAGCCGACCTCATCCCTTTTATCGAAGTCGCCGACATTATCAAAATCGATTTCCGCTTGACCCCGATTCAGGAAATCGAAACATATATTGAAAAGGGCTATCTGAAAAACACGGCGCTGTTGGCGGAAAAAAGTCGAAACGATCGAAGAGTTCAACCAGGCCCGCGACATGGGGTTCGCCTATTTTCAAGGCTATTTTTTCAGCAAACCGTAAATATTGAAAGGAAAGGATATCTCAAGCTCCCACTTGAGGCTTCTCGAAATAATCGCCGTCGTCAACAAACCGGACTTTGAATTTGACGAAGTTGAAAAACTGATAGAGACCGACCTCGCGATCTCTTACAAGCTCTTGCGCTGCATAAATTCGGCCTTTTTCAAGCGGGTGAACGAGATCACCTCAATCAGGCAGGCGCTGGTCTATTTAGGCCAGACCGAGGTCAGACGATTCGTATCGCTGATCGCCCTCGCCACAATCAATGCGGACAAACCGGACGAACTGATCCGGTCAAGCTGCATCCGGGCCCGGTTCTGCGAACGGCTCTCCGGAATCAGCGAGTGCGCCGAACCCGCCGACGAGCTCTTCACCCTGGGTCTTTTTTCAAATATTGACGCCATTCTCGACCAGCCAATGGCATCCATCATGGCGAAGCTCCCCCTCTCTCCCAAGATCGTGAAGGCTCTAACCACCCATCAGGGCGAGTTAAGCAACTACCTCGCCTTAGCCCTCTATTATGAAAAAGGGGAGTGGGAAAAGGTCAAAAAGAGTGCGGGGGAGATCTGTATCGCACAAGAAAATTTACCGTCAATCTATATGGAGACCTGTGAATGGGCCAATGCCATGGCGTCCGACTGAATGGGTCTCTGGGAAGGGAGTCCGATGGTTAGAAAAATGCTTCAAGCCGTTCGTTCCGGCGCTGCGAAAGATCGTTCCAGAATATTCAAAGACTATATCGCCCAGTTGCCAAGGCCCTTGTCCATCGTTGACCTGGGAGGCGCGGCCGACATGTGGAAACGGTGGGGCGTCACCGAAGCGGACCATCTTCACCTTACCCTGATCAACAATCACCACATCGATAAGAGCCACCAGAAAGAAGAGCTCTACGGATTATTTATCAAAGCAGAGCAGGAAGATGTTCTGCGGTTGGGGCCGGAGTTTCTTGAGCCTTTCGATCTCGTCTTCTCCAATTCCATGATGGAGCATCTGGAATCGAGGGAGGCCCAGGCCCGGCTTGCCTCCACGATTATTCGGAGCGGGCGGCCCTACTTTATACAGATTCCAAACAAAAAATCCCTGATCGACCCCCATTTTCCGCACCCGTTCGCCCCCTTTTTCGCCTGTCTCCCCAGAACGATTCGGGCCGCTTTATTGACGCTTCACCCGCTGGGGAGTGGAAATCGCTCAAAAAATTATAGGGAGTCCCTCCGGCGGATGGGATTTTACAATCCCATCGGCCAAAAGGAGCTCAAGGCCCTCTTTCCTGAAGCGGAGATCCAGAGCGAACGGCTGTTTGGGCTGCCCATGTCGATCATCGCGCTCCGGAAAAAATAGGGCCGACGGATGAATCGACCCGGTCAGACCACAAAGACGAGGGGGAGAGCGGGCATCCAGAGGGTTGGCCGCCAGGCCGGATCATGCTATTTTCCGGAAACGAAATCGGGTTTAACGAAATCGGGATTGGGGTATTTGTAGAAGCCTTCACCTGTTTTCGCGCCCAGCTTACCCTGCTCCACGTAACTTTTTAAAAAGGCTGCATTGGCTTTGGCCTGGGGATTGTTGAGGGTCTGGGCCCAGTAATCCGTGATTTTGTAAACGGTGTCGAGGCCAACGCTGTCCATCAGACCAAAGGGCCCGATGAAGGTGTGCATGACGCCCATCCAGGCCCGGTCGATCTCCTGAACCGGCGCCACGTTTTTCGAAGCCAGTTTCAGGGCGGAATCCAGAAGGGCCATGAACATGTTGTTGAACACATATCCGTTGTGCTCCTTGTTGAGCACAATCGCGATCTGGCCGATTCGTTCGGCGAAGGCCTTCACCAGATGAAGGGTTTCTTCCGATGTGCCGGAATGGGGCATCACATCGACGATCCGGGTCATGGCCGTATCGTGGAAATGGAGCGCGCAGAGTTTCTCCGGCCGGCCAAAGGCGTCGGCGAACTGGGAGGGAAGCAGCGACGAGGTATTGGTGGTGAAAATCGTCTCTTTCCCGCAAAGCTCATGGAACTGCGCGAAGATTTTTCCCTTGAGCCTGGGCTCCTCGGGGACCGATTCACTGATGATATCCACATCCTTGGCGGCCTGGGCGGGATTGTCGCTCAGAGTGATCCGGGCGAGCGCCTTTTTTGTCTGTTCCTCATCAACCCCATAGGTCTGGGCCATTTTCGAGGCCTTTCGCCGCATCCGTTCCATGGCTTTTGACAGGATCTCTTGATTCAGATCGTACAAGACCACATCAAAACCGTGAAGGGCGCACACCAAACCGATTTGCTGACCCATGGTTCCGGAACCCAGAATCAGCACCCGACGGATATCATCGATTTTCATCTTTCCTCCCTTATGTTGTTATGGTTCGAAACGGACCACTTGCTTGACGCCTCATGGTTTTCATCTTCCCACCACCTGAATTGAAAAAAGCGCTGAATCTTGCCATGCGTCGCCGGTTTTCGATTCAGACCATCCAACCCTACCCATGCCCAACGTGCTTGTCAATAACAAAAAAAGAACGAACGTTCGAATTTTAAATATTCTTAAATTCTATCAATTTAACATGTTACACGTCCGTACAACCTACTACCTGAACCTGGCGCATCTTTCCCAAAAAAAAGGCGCCTCCTTACTCATCGAAGCGCCTTTTCTTCATGCGGTCTGTTTAAAAAACACCGGTTAAAAATTGAATGTCACCTTGGCGGCGAAGAGGGTCCACTCTTCATCGCTTAAATCGTCGGTCGCCCACGCCTCGTCCGGATTGTAGCTCTGGGGAACATAACCGATTCCCTTCATCTGATGCCATTCGAGCTTGGCGAGCCAGCTCTCATTGATATCGAACCGGAGGGAGAGACAGATATCCTTCAGGTAATCCTCGCTTCTCTCATATTTGGTTGGATAAAATTCCGAATAATAAGCGCCCACCTCAAACCACTCTGTAAAGCGGTAGCTCGGATTGAAATACCATGATTCGATGAATACCGGCTTGGCCTTCACCAACTTCATGCCGCTATTTGTCGTTACGTTATTCTCCATCTCAAAGTTCATATATTCCGAGATAAAGGTAAAATTGTTGTAGCTATATT
>JAGVHJ010000229.1 GCA_020056645.1 Desulfobacterales bacterium | reverse complement strand
TGGACAATGGGGGCTGTTCGCTCTGGAAAAAGGGTATTTAAAATGTAACTATTCAGCAGGGCCTTGTTTAGTGGCAAAAAAGCCCTCTTGTGAAGTGACATTTACTTTTTTTCGGATGAGAGATTTGAAGGCTTTTTGCGCTAAAACGGGCAAACTGTCTGAGGCTTTTAGGCCGAGTTTTTGCCAGTTCAGCAAAAAAGCCAAGAAGCTTCCGAAAAAAATAGGGAACGAACAAAACGGGCTTTTCGCCATCTTGATGAATAGCTGCCGAATAGTTACTTTAAAATTTGACAAACCCCATGCATCTGTCATAGGTTTCAAAATAGAGGCCATGCGTAAACGGCTCACAGGCTTTCACTGGCGGGCAACTGACACGCTTTATAAATAATCGTCAAAGGAACGGTCCGGAATCCACATGCCCCGTAACTATTGTATTGTGCATACGCCCCTTATTTTTGATCTGATGAAATTGATTCACAGGAAAGATCTTACGTTTTCCCATGTTTTTCATCATATTACGGGAAAACCTCTCTCAGGTCTGAGTGGAGATAGTTACCTGAGCTATCTTGAATTCGATAGAGAAAAGAAACGGTTGGGCCTTATGGACTACAGCGGCATGGCCTTTTACGCACTTCACTATATCGCCAACCAGATTGTTGGGGCCGATCCATCCATGACCGTCTACATTTCCGATGGCAACGGAAATGCCATTCCCGAAATCATCCTCCGGGAACAACACCCTCCCCAAGCGGTCTTCATTTCGTCATTGAGCGCCAATTTTCCAGCATCCGCGGTCACTTCGGTGATTTTAAACCAGGCTAGAATTCCGGTGGTGCTGGGAGGCATCCATATTTCGGCCCGGACCGAGGACGCCGATCGTTTTATCCGGCCCCATCTTCTCCATCCGGATCTCTTTTCCACTGTCAAGGGACCCGGAGACTCCTATGTGATTCAAAAAATCCTGAAAGAGATACGGAACAACACCCTCAAACCCTCCTACACGGGGCTGGTCACCATTGAAAACGGGGTCTGGGGAAGGAAAGCGATCATTCCGCCCCCGAAGCCCGAAATTCCGTTTTTTAGAAATATTCCCCTCGTGGGGGCTTATCTTGAAAAAAATTTGAGACCCATTGTGACCACTCCCTATCTGGGATGTCCCTATTCGTGTCATTTCTGTTCCATCTCCACACTGCCTAAAAACCAGCGCTCTTTTGTGGCGAGGGATCCGGATGATTTTATCGATGAAATCCTTTCCCATCAAGCCAGGGGCGTCTCTCTCTCGAGCCGTTATTTTATGTTCCTGCCCGATAACCTTCTTCTGGGCGGGCCTTATCTGGAGAGGCTCCTGGACAAGATGATCAAGGCCAGGCTAAAACTCAATTACACCACCCAGATCAGCATTGATGTGGCGAAAAAAAAGGGGCTCATCGAAAAACTCCGCCTCTCCGGCGCCACCCATTTTCTGATCGGGTTTGAATCCCTCATCATGGAAAACCTTGAAAATGTGGGAAAAAGCGTGGCCCTTGAAATCAAAAAAAGCAACAAGACGGTGGCCGATTACTACAGCGAGCAGATTCAAGCCATCCGTCAATACGGTATTTCGATTATCGGGGCCTTTATCTTCGGCATGCCCTTTGACTACTTCAACTCCCTTTCGGATCATTCTGGACGGGATATCGTCCGTTTCTGCCATCGGAACAGAATCGGGATTCAGGCGGCCTGTCTGAACGACCTGCCGGGTTCCATCAATTTCGAAGAGAGTCAGAAAAACAACACCTTTCTCTACGGAAAAAAAGAAAGCGTCGCCTATCTGGCCGGCCTCACCACCGCCGACCTCACCGAATGCAACAGGGAAATGCCCGAATCCCTTCATAAAAGCCCCCTGGTCGCCTTCTATCTGGCCTATGATACCATTACCCGGACCAACTCTCTGAAACAGGCCGCCGCGAATACGCTCTCCCTTCTTCCCCAGACCTTGACCCATCCGACCCTGAAAGCCAGGAGAAGCATCCGGGAAAGGGGGTACGATTGTTTAGGGCTTTTCGGATACTTTCTTGGAATCACCGGATATCGGGCCCATTTTATGGGGAACGCCTTTTCGAAAAAGAGCGTCAAGGGAATTTTTGAGAGGCTCTATGAAGAGGAGGAGAGCCCGGTCATCAGGAGAATATTCAGGGAATATGTGAAATCATTCGTTGCCAAGGGGCCGGTTGCCGGTTCCTGATCTGAAAACACCCTTTTTCTTAAACGGTCCATTTTGAAATTGACATCGATAATTTATCGGTTATTATTGTAACCTTTTAAATTGGGCAGATCCCTCAAGGGAAATAACCATTAATTCATCCCCTAAAAAGGAGCAGAAGAACACATATGAAGCAAAAATTTTTGCTCTTGAAAAGCCAGGACCACAAGGAACTGATCATCAAGGAACTTGCGGAACTCGACGCCGGAAAGTTCTCCGTGGTATGTCAGGAAAAGCATGCCGCGGATGCGGTAAAGAAGTACCTGGCAAATCCAGGCAGGCTCATGGACATGTTACGATCGGACAACATGTTTCCGCCCGGCCATGTCATGGATCGCCTGATAAACGCCATTTCGGAACTAATCGAGTCGGAAGAGAAAGAGTCCATGGAACTGGTGGTCGACGATATGGACCTGATTGAAAATTCAGGGGAACATGTTTTTATTATGGAAGAGCCGGCTGAAGAGGTCGCCTCCCTTGACGAGCTCCTTGATGAGGAGATAGAGGATGACTTTATTGATGATATAGACGTGAAAACGGACGACCCCATCGATAGCTCCATCGACCAGATATCCATTGATGAAACACTCACGGATGACGAGGAGTAACCCGCTCTGATTGATTGTCACTCTCCGTCAATCAAGGAAAGGGCCACGGAAACTTGGGTTCCTGTCGCCCTTTTTTTTATTCCCTGAAGAGGACCGCTGATTCGAATTTTTAGGGGTTGGCCCTGACATGGGCGCTTCTTTTATGGAGCGCTTTCTTGACTTGCCCTCCAAAACTCTTTATGAAGTGAGCGTGTTGATCATCTATTTAGCGCCCGAACGAAAACCAGGATTTTTTTTCGAGTTCAAGGAAGGCGAAAACTTTAACTGCTGAAATACATTGAAGTATTTCGATGATTAAAATTTGAGCCTGACGCAGAAATCGGGAAAAAAGAGGGTTTTCCTTCAGACACTATTTATTAACCGGTATCAGAGGCCGTTCCATACCATGAAAAACAAGATAAAGACGATTGTCGAAACCGCCGTCAAAAAGGCCATTCAAAACGGAGAGATGCCTTCTCCCACCCTTGCGGAGGTTCTGATTGAAGAACCAAAGGTTTCCGCCCATGGCGATTTTTCAACCAATATCGCCATGACCATGGCCTCTCTTCAGAAGATGGCTCCACGAAAAATATCCGATATCATTATAAAAAATATTGATGATCCTGGCCGTCTCATTTCCCGTACCGAAATCGCTGGCCCGGGTTTTATCAATTTTTTCATCACACCCGAGGCTTGGCATCCGGTATTGAAAGAGATTCACGGTCTGAAAGACCGGTTCGGCGCCTCCTCCCTGGGGCAGGGGAAGAAAGTGCAGGTGGAGTTTGTCAGCGCCAATCCAACGGGTCCCCTCCATGTGGGGCACGGCAGAGGGGCCGCCGTGGGAGATGCGGTGGCGAATATTCTTTCCTTCTCCGGATACGATGTGCAGAGGGAATACTATATCAACGACTCGGGAAGGCAGATCAACACCCTGGGGCGTTCGGTCTTTCTTCGGGTGAAGGAGATCCTGGGCGAAGCGGTCTCGTTTCCCGAGGAGTGTTATCAGGGGGATTATATCAAGGATCTGGCCCGCATGGCGCTTGAAACTCGGAAAGCCGATTTCAGCTCCTTGGCCGAAGCGGATCAGATCTTCTTCTGCGCCCGGTTCGCGGCCCAATCGATTCTGGATGGGATCAAGGCCGATCTCGACTCCTTTGGTGTCGGATTTGATCATTGGTACAGTGAGCAGGGCCTCTTCGACCAGGGAAAAGTTGATGCCGCTATCCAGGAGTTCAAGGAAAACGGACACGTCTACGAGAAAGAGGGGGCGCTCTGGTTCAACACCTCCCGATATGGCGACGAGAAAGACCGGGTCATCGTAAGAAGCAACGGCCAGACCACCTATTTCGCTTCGGACATCGCCTATCATCAAGAGAAGTTTAAACGGGGATTTGACCGGATCATCGATGTATGGGGCGCGGACCATCACGGCTATATCCAACGGATACGGGCCGCCATTGAGGCGTCCGGGAAAAAGAGCGAGCAGTTCCATGTGATTCTCATTCATCTGGTCAACCTGGTCCGCGCCGGCGTTCCGGTGGCCATGTCCACCCGGTCCGGAGAGTTTGACGCCCTTTCCGACGTGATCAACGAAGTGGGAAGGGATGCGGCCCGGTTTATTTTTCTCAGCAGACACTATGAGAGCCCTCTCGATTTCGACCTGGAGCTTGCCAAGAAAAAATCGAACGACAACCCCGTCTACTATGTGCAGTATGTCCATGCGAGGATCGAGAGCATTCTGAAAAAAGAGAGGGAAAAATATTCAGAACGAGAGCCTGCCTTTGATGGAAAAGGGATCTCTCTTCTCATCGCCGCGGAAGAGATCAAGCTGCTGAAAATTTTATCCCGATATCCGGAAGCCATTGATCATGCGGCGGTTCATCTGGAGCCCCATCGGATCACCTATTTTCTCATGGAGCTTTCGGCGGCGTTTCACGCGTTTTATAACGCCATCCGGGTTCTTTCCGATGATCCAGAGATCACATCGGCAAGGCTATATCTGATCCGGGCCGTACAGCAGGTTATCAGAAACGGCTTGACGCTTCTCGGCGTTTCCGCGCCCTTGTCGATGTAAGGCGGAGGAACAGGACATCCGAACGATGGAGGGAAGAACAGGTCATAGAATGGGCAATCCAGGGGAGATAAGCGCGCCTCCGGAAAAAAGGTCGTGGAAAGGATCGCTCGGCTGGTTCCTGACCCTTTTTATCGTCTCGGGGAGCATGTTTTTCCTGGGGCTTCTTGTGGGACGGGGAGTCTCTCCGGTTCGCTTTGACAAGGTCGAGGTGGAGAGGGATCTCACCCGCCTCAAAAACACCTTCGCCATCCCCTCCCTCAATAAAAAACAGGAAACCCAATCGGCGCCGATGGAGCTTGAGTTCTTCGACGCCCTTAAAAAACCAGGGGCAGAGAAGGATATCGACACCAAGTTGATCGTCAAGGCCCCTTTGTTGCCGCCTGACATGATCCCGGCGGAGTCTCCCGAGGCGGAGCAGAGCCATCAACCGGAGACGGACAAAAAAATTCCGGTGGAAGAGATGACGTCCGCGCCTGTAAAAGAGGTGAAACCGGCTCCGAAAGTTGAGCAAGAGAAGCCCGAAATCGATACCGAGTCCTCCCCGAAGGTTGAGAAGCCGGCCAAAGAAAAAAAACCAGGCATCTTCACGATTCAGGTCGCCTCGTATAGGCAGGCGACGGAGGCGGACCGCATGGTGAGGCAGCTTTTGTCCAGGGGATTTCCGGCATACAGAAGCATCGGCGCAATTGCCGGAAAAGGGGTCTGGTACAGAGTGCGGCTCGGGTCATACGAGACCCGGGGTGATGCGGGCCCCATGCTTGAAGCCCTCGGAAGAGAGAACATCAAGGGAATGGTGCTTCCCAAGGAACGATAATTTTTTTAGGAGACGCTCATGAAAATAACCGCAAATGAAATCGCCCATGTGGCGACCTTGGCAAGGCTTGACATGGATGGGACGGTGATAGCCAAATTCCAGCACCAGGTGGGCCAGATTCTCGATTATGTGAAGACCCTGGATGAGCTTGACACCGAAGGCGTCTCTCTCACCTCCCACGCCACTTCATCCACCAACGCCTTCAGGGAGGACCGAGTCATTCCCTCTCCGGGCATGGAGCAAACTCTTTTGAATGCGCCCCTCAAGGAAGACGGTTACTTTATCGTTCCAAAAGTTGTTGGATGATCGATGCGATAAGAACTGAAACATTACGCCATCTATTGGACAAGGAATCAGCATACGATGCAACCCTATGAAATGACCATTCACCAGGCCGCAAAAAGCCTCAAGGCGAGGGAGATATCGGCCAGGGAACTGGCCCAGTCGGTTATCACCCGGATCGAACGTGTGGATGAATCGATCGGGGCCTATCTGACCGTCGACCCCGAATATACCCTGAAACTCGCTGAGACCGCCGATGAGAAAATCGGCAAGGGCGAAGGGACCCCGTTAACCGGCATTCCCCTATCCATCAAGGATCTGATCTCCACCGAGGGACTGAAAACCACCTGCGCGTCACGGATTCTTGAAGCGTATGTTCCCATCTACGATGCCTGCGTGATCGAGAAGTTGAAACAGGAGGGGGCCGTCATCGCGGGAAAGGTCAACATGGATGAGTTCGCCATGGGCTCTTCCACGGAAAACTCCGCCTTCAAAGTCACCAGAAACCCGTGGGATTTAACCTGCATTCCGGGCGGTTCGAGCGGCGGCTCAGCCGCTTCCGTGGCCGCCGATATGTGTCTGGGGTCTTTGGGAAGCGACACCGGTGGCTCCATCCGTCAGCCTGCCTCCCACTGCGGCGTTGTGGGATTGAAACCCACCTACGGAAGGGTCTCCCGGTATGGCCTTGTGGCCTTCGCCTCATCCCTAGACCAGATAGGGCCCTTGACCAAAACCGTTTCCGACGCGGCCCTGCTCATGAACGGCATCTCGGGCTTTGATCTGAGGGATTCGACCGCGTCGAAAAAAGAGAGGCCCGATTTCACCTCTTTTCTTTCAAAAGGGCTCGGCGACATGACCATTGGCATTCCCAAAGAGTACCTGGAAACCGAAGGCATCGATCCGGATGTGAGGGCGGCGGTGATGAACGCCATCTCGGTCATGAAGGGGTTGGGGGCCACCATCACGGATGTCTCTTTACCCCACTCCCGCTATGCGGTGGCCGCCTATTATGTGATCGCGCCCTCCGAAGCCAGCTCCAACCTGGCCCGCTATGACGGCGTGAAATACGGATTCAGGAACGACACTCCAGCGAGTCTGATCGACATGTACCGGGAGACCCGGTCCAAGGGATTCGGGCCGGAAGTTCAGCGGCGGATCATTATCGGCACCTACGCCCTCTCCGCCGGATACTACGACGCCTATTACGGAAAAGCCTCCAAGGTCCGGACCCTCATCATGGATGATTTTGAGAGGTCCTTTCGCTCCTGCGACGTAATCCTCTCTCCGGTGAGTCCAATTCCGGCCTTTCCCATCGGCGAGAAGATCGACGACCCCCTGACCATGTATCTCTTGGATATTTTCACCCTCTCGGCCAACCTGGCTGGAATTCCCGGTATCTCCGTGCCATGCGGATTTTCCCGGAAGGGGCTTCCCATCGGTCTTCAGCTCATGAGCAGGCATTTCGAGGAGGGGAAACTATTGAAAGCCGCATACAGCTTCGAGCAGGAGACCGATTTTCACCTGAAGAAACCTCATTTGCCAGGAGACGAATCATGACCACCATTATCTCGGAAGGCGAATGCATGCGGCGGGCCGTCACATGGATTTCAGAACAAAGGACGGCCCACCCTGAAAAAAAGCTTGCTGAAATTATTGACGAGGCCTCCATGCGCTACAACTTGTCCCCCAAGGAATCGGAATCTCTGATAAGGATTTTAAAGAAAGAGAGCGCGTCGCCGTGTGAACCATAAGAGATGACCACCATCTTCATCCTTCCCGAGATCCTTTCGAATAAAATCGCCGCCGGTGAGGTGGTCGAGCGCCCGGCGTCGGTGGTCAAGGAGCTTACGGAAAACGCGATCGATGCGGGAAGCACCCGGATTCACATCGAGATCGAGCAGGGGGGGCGATCCCTCATCCGGGTGTCCGATAACGGCAAAGGCATGAGCGCCGACGACGCCCTTCTCTCCATCGAGCGATACGCCACGAGCAAACTCAAGGAGGATAAGGACCTCTTTTCCATCCATACGTTGGGGTTCCGGGGGGAGGCCCTGCCCAGCATCGCCTCCGTCTCCCATTTCACCTTGATCACCCGGGACTTATCCTCCGCCGCAGGTACAAAGATCGTTATCCAGGGAGGAAAGATCAAAGATGTGACCGAAGTGGGGGCCCCGGTGGGCGCTCAGGTCTCCGTGGGCCAGCTCTTTTTTAATACCCCGGCCCGGCGGAAGTTCTTAAAATCGGTCTCTTCGGAAGCGGCCCATATCGCGGACACCCTTTCAACCCTGGCCATGGGCTGGCCCCAGATCCAGTTCACCCTTTCCCACAATGGAAAAAACGTGAAAACATGGGCTCAAGCCAAGGACCCATTCCTGCGGGCCGTTGACATCCTGGGAAACGAAACCCGGCCCTATCTCCGGAAAATCGAATATCACGGAAACGGAACCACCCTCGCCGGTTGGGTTTCCGATCCCCTCCTCCACCGGAGCACCTCCCAGAAGATCTATATTCTTGTGAATGGGCGGGCCATCCGGGACCGGGGACTACAGCACGCCCTCTTCGAAGGATACCGGGGACGGCTGGTGAAGGGACGCTTTCCCCTTGCGGTCATCCAGATCGACACCCCGCCTGACCAGGTGGATGTGAATGTCCACCCGGCCAAGCATGAGGTCCGGTTCGCCGATAAAAACACCATCTATCGCATGGTGATCGATGCGGTCTACCGGGCGCTATCGTTGCCGGAACAAAAGAGTCGGGGAGCGCATGAAAAACCTTCTTTCAGCGAAACACCCTTGATCCAGGAAAAAGAGATCGTCCCGCCCACGGTTCCTGATTGGGAAGAACCCGGCCAGAAAAGGTTCTATGGGACGAAGGAACCGGTGCCGCCTCCATTTCCT
>JAGVHJ010000433.1 GCA_020056645.1 Desulfobacterales bacterium | reverse complement strand
TTTCCGTCGCCAGTTCCGATTCCTTTCTTGAGGTGATGGGCGGTGTCTCCCGGATTTCCGACCAGTTTGCGCTGGTCGTCTCCCTCGTTGCCCTGTGCGGGGCGATCTTTCTGATCATCAAGACGATGCTCGCCAACCTCGTCGAACGCGCCCGCGAGATCGGCATCCTGAAGACGGTGGGGTGGACCGGCGCCGATGTCCGCAAGCAGCTCATAGGGGAGGTTTTCGTGCAGGCCCTTATGGGCGGCATCGCGGGCATCCTGGCGGGCTACCTGATCTCATACCTCCTGGGCTATCTCTCCATCCCCGTCTCCACCCCCTGGGAAGTGAACCTCATGCCGGCCTTTGCCAAGGATGCGGCGGCTGCCGCGCAGACGATCCGCCTGCCCGTCAGCCTGTCGGTGTCTCTAATCACGGCCTCGCTGGCCCTGTCGCTGGCCGCGGGGGGCCTGGCCAGCTATTTCATGGCGAGACGGATGGCGAAGATGAAGCCCGCCGACATCTTGAGGCAACTATGATGATCCGATTACAGGACGGCTTTCGCGAAGGCCCCCGGGGCTGTAAAGCCTCGACCACCGGGGGCAGCATTTAATGGCGGTCGTTTGGGAAGACTTTAAAATAATATTGTTTTAAGAAATTACAAAATGTTTTGACATCTCGGAATTAGCTATTATAATCACTGCCAAGTTAACTACTTAAAGTTAATAAGAAATGAAATAACATGAAAAAGATGTTCGTTGCGGCCATGATCATCGGCTCTCTATCGATTCCTTTCGTCGCTCTTGCTGAGCCGGCCGGCGGCGCTGATCTGACCTTTACACCCCGGGATGCTCCGTCGGTCGTCTTCAGCCATGATAAACACTTGAAGAAATGGGGACTCAAGTGCAGCGGCTGTCATTACCGGTTTTTCCAGATGGCCAAAGGGTCATACAAGATGGACATGGGGAAGATCACCAAAGGAAGATTCTGCGGTCGATGTCATAATGGGCGGGCATCATTTGATGTGCAGAATCCCAAGAATTGCTCCTGCTGTCACCGGTGACCTTCACCTTCTTTATCCATTGGGCGGCAATGATCAGTCGGCCTTTTCCCCGGGATGTTGCAACGACCGGGATTAATTGTTATAAATGCTAAGGCGTATGACGACTTTTTTATCTCTTTATGACTTATTCTCGAATATTCCCCTCGTTTACCCGCTCTATTTTTTTTACGGCGCCGCTTTCCTTGTTCTGGGCATTTCCATTTCGGTAAAAGAGCTGAAGGCGAGCGACTTAAAACTCTCCAATAGCCTATGGATGCTGGGAATGTTTGGATATATCCATGGCTTCTATGAATGGCTTCAACTTCTCCCATTGATCCAGGGGGGACGCATGATATGGCAGGAAATCTTCCTGATCAAGCTGATATCGCTCGCCACGATCATCCTCTCTTTTTTCTTCCTTTTCCTGTTCGGCCTTTCGCTGATCAGCGCCCTCGATAAAAAGCAAACGAAGTGGGTCAAAGGGATTCCCTACACGCTGACCCTGCTGTGGGCCGTCGTTCTCTGGAAGAATTGGTCTGACATCGATCTGCTGTTCTTATGGCACGTGGAAGTCGGCGTACGATACACGCTCGGGCTCACGGCGGGGCTCATAACCGGCTATGGGCTCATCACGTACTCCCGCGAAATGAAAAACATCAGCGGACCCGTTTCGAGGAACTTCCTTTTCTCGGGCATTGCGATTCTTTTTTACGGAGTGTTAACGGGAATAATTCACCTTCGCGAGTTATTGACCCTCTTTCACGTACCCGTGGAATTCCTTCGGGGAGCTGCAGTCGTCCTTTTCTCATACTTCATTATCAAGGCACTGAATATTTTTGATATCGAAACCCGGCGGAAAATAGAGCAACAGACAAGACTCCTCGTCCAGACGGAAAAGCTTTCCTCACTCGGACAGCTTGCAGCCGGCATAGCGCACGAGATCAATAATCCGCTGACGAATGCCTCTTTGGGCATCCAGACACTCAAAACCAGATTGAAAAGCAACGGCGGACAACACGACACCGTTGAAAAACTCGACGCGGTTGAAAGAAATATAGACCGGGCATCAGTCATTGCTCAGGAACTTCTCCAGTTTTCCCGCCAGAGAGAAGCAGAATTTGTTCCTCTGAATATCAACAGCATCATCAGCGGTTCGCTTACGCTGCTGGGACACAAATTAAAAAATATCAACCTTCAACAGGATCTGGCTCCTGTGGTAGATATTATGGGCGACAGCGGAAAGCTCGAACAGGTCTTTATCAATATTTTTTCAAATTCCCTGGAGGCCATGCCGGATGGAGGAAGGATTTCCATCTCCTCGTCACAGAAAAACGGCTTGATTGAAGTCCGTGTAACGGATACGGGTCCGGGGATTGCCGGGGAGAACCTGTCACGAGTATTCGATCCCTTTTTTACGACCAAGGAAATAGGGTCGGGTACCGGACTGGGGCTCTCCATCTGTTACGGCATCATCAAGCAGCATTATGGTCATATCGAACTCTCCAGTGCCACCGGGAAGGGCACAACAGCGACCATAAAAATTCCAACCAGGGAGCAATATGAAAAAAATACTGATTGTGGACGATGACGCAGAATTCAGGTTGAATCTCACCGAGGTATTGACGGGAGCGGGGTATCAGACCGAGAGCGCGGCGTCAGCCCAAGAAGCGATTGCCAGGAGCGAAGGAGAGGAGTTTGACATCATCCTCCTTGATTTTATGATGCCTAAAATGAACGGCATCGACTCTCTCTTTACCCTGAGAAGAGTGCGACCGAAAACAAAGGTCATCATGATAACCGCCTTCGCCACCGTCGAGAACGCGGTCGATGCCATGAAAAAGGGGGCGAGCGATTACATTGCCAAACCATTTAAGATCGAAGCCCTTCTGACCACCGTACGGCGCGTGCTTGAGGAAGCGAGATTCGAAGCGTGCGTAAATAATCTGGACTTAGATCGTACACTGAGCTCTCTGGCCAACCCCATCCGGAGAAATATAATCAAACTGCTGCACGCCAGAGAGAATATGCATCTCATGGAGATTACCCGTGAGCTGGGGATCGATGACCACACGAAAGTGGTATTTCATCTGAAGTTTTTAAAAGAAGCCGGGATCGTACAGCAGGACAAGGAAAAATCTTATTCCCTCGCCAAGGAAGGGACAAAGACTATTGACTGTCTCCGGATGTTGGAAAATTACCTTTCCTGTGACAAGGGCTAATATTTTAGCATGTTGCCATGAACTGCCGCTTTCTGTCCGGTGATTCTCGGTACCCCGCCTGTGAAGAACTATTCACAAGAAATGCAAATCGGTGAATAAGTTTTCTCTTGTGTCATTGTCTCATTCAGGCATAAACGATGCTGGCAACAAAAACCCTGTGCCTGTTGTTGACGTCAATGAAGGGGTATTTTTACTGTTTTTTTCTCGCACTCCACTGCAAAGGGGAGCGCATACAAGGAAAGGAGCAATGAAATGAAAAGAAGGATGGTATTTTTTCTCGTTATTGTGGGTATTTTCTTTGTAACTTTTGCTTATACCGCTTCCGCAAAGATGGCGCCCGGCCCATCCAAAGATCCAATCACGGGCAAAGCCTATGCAGGTTCGGAAAAATGCAAAAGTTGCCACAAGGCAAAATATGATGACTGGAAGAATACCATTCATGCCTGGATGGTCCGCCCGATAGCCAAGGGTGATTTCAAGAGCGTCAAGGCAGACCTTACCATCGAGGGAGCCCCCAAACCCGATCAGTATGACTGGGCCTATGTTATCGGCGGCTGGTACAAGGAAGAACGTTATGCCTTCTGGGATGAGAAAGGGGACATCATTTCCGGGGAGTTTGAATATACCCGGCCCAGAAAGCACTTCTCTCTCCGCAAGACAAAGGACGGAAAACTTGAAAGGCTCGATTGGTTCAACGAATGCGGCTACTGCCACGCTACCGGGACGAATTACAAGGAACGGACTTTTGTCGAGTTCAACATCGGGTGCGAGGCCTGTCACGGCCCTTCGGCCGACCACGCAAAAAGCCCGAAAAAGGTGAAGGCGGTCATCGACAAGAACACCGAGAACTGCGGACGCTGCCATATCCGGGCGCGGATGAAGGGAGATCTGAGTAAGTTCAACTATCCGGTGAATTACGAACTCAATAAACCCCAGACCTTGATGAAGGATTTGGATCCGGAACCTTATACCGCGGCAAATTCTTT
>JAGVHJ010000147.1 GCA_020056645.1 Desulfobacterales bacterium | reverse complement strand
GTACAATAATACTTTATTTCACGATCCGTGAAGGAGTTTCCATGCGGCTCCAGTATGAAATCACCACAGAGGACTTAAACGCGCCCTATGAAAAATGGCGGGACAAGTTCTGCTTCCACCGGATCTTCGTCATCGGTTGGATCGCCCTCGGAGCGAACATCGTCATGGCGGTCGTGGACCGCCTGGCCTATCCGGAAAGCGCAACCGCCCTCTCCTACCCGCGGATCATCTATGCGGTATCAACGCTGCTGGTCATCCTTCTCTCCCGCACCCACAACGATAAAATCACTCCGGGGCTTTTGCTGACTTTCCTCTATATCGCCATCGGCGTCACCGTATCCGGCATGACCCACATCCTGGGGGGATTCATCTCCCCCTATTATGTTGGGATTCTTCTCACCTACTGGGGACTGGCCGTGATCGTGCCGGTTTTTCTATGGGTTCATGTGGCGTGCCACCTAACGATCTTCTCTTTCTACCTGGCATTGAACGCCCTCCATCCCTTCAGTGACGATCAGATCATCGCCATGCTGAACAGCATCGGGTTTATGATCATCGGAAGCCTGATCTCCAATTTCTCAGTCCATCTCTATCAGTTGCTCCAATACAGTCAATTTCACATCCAGAAAGAGATAGAAGAGACCAAGCGCACGGAAACCGAACGGCTCCAATTTGAAATCGATAAAAAAACCAGAGAGCTCACGGATAAAAATATCGAGCTGGTCCGTTCCAACAAAATCAAGGATGAGTTTCTCTCCAACACATCCCATGAATTGAGGACACCGCTGAATGGCATTATCGGCCTTACCGAATCCCTTATTGACGGCGTCACCGGTGAACTGAACGAGCTCACCAAAGAGAATCTCTCCCTGATCGCCGCAAGCGGAAAACGGCTCGCCAACCTGGTGAACGATATCCTTGACTTTTCAAAACTCAAAAATCATGACGTGGTCCTTCAGCAGAAACCGGTGGATTTGAAACAGCTCACCGAGATTGTGTTATCCCTTACTCAGCCCCTCATCGCGGGCAAACCACTTGAACTGATCAATAATCTTCCTGACGATCTTCCCTGCGCCTGGGCCGATGAAAACCGGATTCAACAGATCCTCCACAACCTGATCGGTAACGCCGTCAAATTCACAGACAAAGGGTTTGTGGCCATCAACGCGACCCCCAACCACGACTCCATCCAGATTTCGGTTTCCGATACGGGAATAGGAATTCCCGCGGAGAAACATCAGGATATTTTCAAATCGTTTCAACAGGCCGACGGCTCCATTGAAAGAATATATTGGGGAACCGGTCTAGGCCTATCCATCACCAAAAGTCTGGTTGAACTTCATGGGGGCGCTATTACGGTCGTTTCAGAACCTGGAAAAGGATCGACATTTTCTTTTAACCTGCCCATTTCTGAAGAGAGCGCTGAACGGCCATGGGTCGCTCCGGCCCCGCTCCAGGGGATCCGTATAAACAGTTCTTTCCGGGAAAATCAAAAAGAGCGCCGAAAAAGCCTCCTGGGCCCCCCTGAGGGCATCGAGAGACGAACCGGGGAAAGAGACCGGAGGGAGCCTGTTCGTCCGGGCCTGCTCGCCGATATGAGCATCCTGGCCGTGGACGATGATCCGGTGAATCTCAAGGTCATTATCAACACCCTTGAACACGCGGGCGCACGGGTTGAAGCCACCTTTTCCGGCATGGCCGCACTACAGAAACTCAATGAAGAACCGACCCCGGATATCGTTCTTTTAGATATCATGATGCCCAAACTGAACGGTTTCGAGACGGCCAGAAGGGTCCGGGAACGCTTTCCCAAGGAAGAGCTGCCCATCATTTTTCTTACAACCAAAAACAGCGTGGATGACCTGGCGGATGGTTTTTCAAGCGGAGGCAGCGATTATATCACGAAGCCAATCGCCAAAAACGAACTCTTATCGAGGATTCAATTTCATGTGGAGCTGTTGAATTCACGAAAAAGGTTGAAGCGTGCGGAAATGAAATACCGGGACATTGTTGAAAACGCTATCGAAGGGATCTTTCAGCTCTCCCATGCCGGTCGCATTGTCAGCGCCAATCCGGCGACAGCAACTCTCTTGGGATATGAGTCGCCCCAGGATCTGATGGCGTCGGTCACCGATTTCGCTTCCCAGTGCCTGAAAAATCCTGAAATAAGAAAACCCTTTGTTCGTCTGCTCAGGGAAAAAGAGGCGGTGACGGGCTTTGAAACGGAGATCGTCCGAAGGGACAAGACCACCTCATGGATAGCCGCCTCCGCCCGGACGGTCTATGACACCGATGGAAAGGTCGCCTATTACGAAGGAACGATCGTGGATATCACAGACCGGAAAATGAAAGAAGCCGCTGAAGAAGAACGAAAAATCGCCGAAAAGACCTCTAAAATCAAAAGCGAATTCATCGCCAACATGAGCCATGAAATCAGGACTCCCTTGAACGCCATTTTGGGATTCACCGATCTGCTCGGAAAAGAGGTTACGGATTTTCGTCAGAAAAAGAAGCTCTCCGTTATCGCCTCAAGCGGCAGAACCCTGCTTTCGTTGATCAACGATATTCTTGATCTTTCAAAAATCGAGGCCGACAGGTTCGACCTCTGCCCCGAACCGGTGAATCCAAGAGCACTCCTGGAAGAGATCAAAAACACTTTTTCCCCGAAAACAAGGGAAAAAAACATCGAACTCATCGTTGAGACGGAAGAGGATACCCCTCCGATCCTTTTCCTGGATGGAACCCGGTTAAGACAGATTCTCCTGAATCTCACGGCGAATGCGGTGAAATTCACCGACAAAGGATGTGTCACCCTCTTCATGGGCAAAGGAGGCCAGACCAGCGTCGGCGGAGAGTGCGTCAACCTCGTCTTCAAGGTCTCAGACACCGGCATGGGGATTCCTGAAGATCAGCAAGAACAGATTTTCGAAGCTTTTTCCCAGCAGAAGGGCCAAAAGATCTCTCGATACGGCGGAACCGGCCTGGGTCTTACCATCGCCAAAAAATTGGTCACCCTGATGAACGGAGAGCTGCACGTCGAGAGCGAACCGGGAAAGGGGAGCTGCTTCACCGTTTCCCTGAAGGATGTTGTGGTATCGGATCTCCGGGAAAAGGAGGGGGCTAAAGGAAAGGCGTCCGCGCTGGGAGAGATCCGGTTTATGCCGGCCACACTCCTTTTGGCGGATGATATCGAGAATAACCGGACTTTGATCAAGGCCTATCTGGAAGACTCACTCTTTTCCTTTTTAGAAGCGGAAAATGGCCAAGATGCGCTGAACCTGGCAAGGGCACACCATCCAGACCTGATCGTCATGGATATGAAAATGCCCGTATTGGATGGTTTGGAAGCCATCCGGCGTCTCAAGGCGGATCCTTCCCTGCAAATGATTCCCGTTATCGCTTTAACCGCCTCCGCCATGGGTGCCGCCAATACGCAGGCGACCCTCTGCGGCGGTGACGGATTTCTTTTAAAACCGGTCAGCCGTGAGATGCTTCTTGCCGAGGTGGCGAAATTTCTGCCCCATACCTATGAAAAAAAATATGAGGCCAGGGAGCCAGAGGAGGTTGATGATCCCGCTCTTTTCCAAAAAGAGACCGCCGCTGTCAGAGAGAGGATTCCGGAACTGGTCGATGCATTGAACCGCGCCATGGAAAGGTGGCCAGAGATTGCGGATGGCGTCGCCTTTTCGAGGATTAAACTCTTTGCCGGAGAGTTTATCCGGATCGGCCATGAATTCAACATGACGGGCCTCGTATCCTGGGGAGAGAGCCTTTACCGGTCCGCTGAAGCCTTTGATATAACGGAGACGCCTTTGAAACTGAAACACTTTCCGGAAATGGTTCGAAAGATATGCGAGAGAGCAGATAGAATAAAAGGAGCAGGGGAAGCGTCCTTGCCATGAATCGAAAAATAAGGAGGAAACACCATGAAAAAAGAAAGACCCACCCTCTTGATCATTGATGATGTCAAGGAAAATATCCAGGTTCTAGGATCGCTTTTAGAAAAATATGGCATCGACATCGCGGCCACATCAAGCGGCGTCCAGGGAATCGACATTGCGGGCCGAATGGCCGTGGATCTGATTCTTCTCGATATCATGATGCCGGACATGGACGGTATCGAGGTTTGCAAGAAACTGAAGGCCGGCAAAAAGACAAAGGATATTCCCGTGATCTTTATCACCGCCAAATCCGAAACCGATGACATCGTTCTGGGATTCGAATCGGGGGGCGTGGATTACATCACCAAACCGATCCGGGAGAAGGAGGTGATCGCTCGGATCTCCACCCATCTCGAATTGAAAAAGCACCGGGACCATCTGGAAGAGCTGGTGAATTTTAAGACCCTGGAGCTTGAAAAAGCCAAAATTCTGGCCGAGGAGGCCAACGAGGCCAAAACCCGTTTTCTTGTGAATGTACATCATGAGATGTTGACACCCATGAATGGAATTATCGGAATGAACGAGCTCCTCCTCGACACGACCCTCGATGCGGAGCAGAAGCGTTATGTGGAAATGGTTGATGAGTCAGCCAACGCCATGCTGAAAATAGTAAACGATGTGCTTCACTTCACCGAATCGGTTCACGGTCAGCCCCACCTGGAGATCGCCCCTCTTGATATTCGATCGATCGTCGATGATATCCGCGTCATTCTGAAGATCAGGGCGGAGGAAAAAAAGATTTACCTCAAGAGTTGCGTGGATGAGGCGGTTCCCCATACCCTATTCGGCGACCACCGACGATTGAGGCAGATTTTTTTAAATATTTGCGGCAATGCCGTCAAGTTCACCGAACAGGGGGGCGTGACCATCGGAGTCACGCTGGAGAACGAGACCCGTGATCATGCGAGGATCGGCGTCAGTGTGGTCGATACCGGTATCGGCATCCGTAAAGAAGAGATTGACAAAATCTTCCAGCCCTTTTCCCAGGTGGACGGATCCCTGACCCGCAAATATGGCGGAATTGGATTGGGTCTTGCCAACGCAAAGCAGCTGATCGGCATGATGGAGGGTGAGATAAAGGTGGAGAGCGTTTACGGCCAGGGAACCTGCTTCCATTTTACCGTAAACCTCATGAAAATGTAAAAAACGGTGTGACTCGATGTTCAAGTTTTTGTTAATTTTCCCAACTCCGGCGTTGGAAAAAAAATTTGATCCTCGAAATACGCCATGTATTCCTGCGGTTAAAATTTTCGCCTTCCTTGACCTCGAAAAAAAATCTTGGTTTTCGTTCGGGCACTAGTTACAAAACGGTTACTCCCTTCGGGGTTTCCGGTCCAGGATATCCCGGATGATCTCGATCAGGATCTGACGGCTCACAGGCTTCAGGACAAACGCCCGGATGCCGATGGCCTCAGCGATTTCCGAATCGATCTCCTCGCTGAAGCCGGTGCAGAGAATGATGGGAATATCGGGACGGATCTTTAAGAGTTCCCTGGACAAATTGGCTCCGTTCAGTTTCGGCATTTTCATGTCCGTGATCACGATATCATACCGGAGAGGATTGGTTTTGAACTTTTCAAGGGCGGCCATGCTGTTCGTTTCTTCCTCCACACGATAGCCTGACTTCTCCAGAAGCCGTTTGGCCATCAACGTCAGCTGAACTTCGTCGTCCACCAGGAGAATGCTTTCACCTCCCCGGTTCTCCATCCCACTCTTTGTTTCCATACCGCTTATCATAACCCCATCGAAAGATCGCCTCTCTTATGTTGTGCTGGCGCAGCCTTTGTCGCCTGAAGAACGATCATGCAATTTTTGTACAGAAATTTTTATGTGTGTAATTGTTTCGTAAGACGCTATTCACTGAAAATGCTTGAAAGCCATATGTCAAATCCCAAAGAATTTGTAAATAGATATTTTAAAAAAAATGAACGTTTTTATAAATTCCTCAAAAAGGAGGCTCTCCGATCATGGATGTGTGATGGATTGTTCACGACGCGTATCTTTTTTAGGACAGCTCCCATGGAAAACACGACTGGATCATAAGATAAAATAATCTTTTATTTCATATATTTATAAACATTTTTCCCCAGGAGGCCACCTTCTTTTTACCTCTTTTAAAGATGGCAATCGTTTTGCAATTCTTTTTTGCGTCGGGGGAATCGTTTCTATAAAATATTAAAAAAATCGAATTTTCAATCGCTGGGGTAAAAGGAACGATTCCCTGGATGGTGATGAATCTTTAAGGATGAAGGAGCAACCGATGAGCAAAACTATCAGAAAAATGATCAATGTGGCCATCGCCCTCTTGGCGGTCGCGGTCTGTTTTCAGATCATATCGGTCAACAAGAACCGCCTCTTTCCATTCCATGGCGCAGAAATAGCCGAATACCGGGATAAAATCGTGTCAACGCTTGATGTAAAAGGAGAGGTTCGGATGGCCGCAAAAAAATGGGCGCCCTGATTGGGTTCAAGAAAAGGAGGGGGAACGATGTGCATCCCCCCCTCCATCACACAAAAAAAAGCTGCGCAGCGCTACATGTTTCTTCTAAACTGACC
>JAGVHJ010000002.1 GCA_020056645.1 Desulfobacterales bacterium | reverse complement strand
TATTCTGGCTCCTGTATTCTCATGCTTCGTTGTGCACGCTCAGGGCATGGCTGTTAGTTTGATTATTTAAAATATAATCGTTTTGAATCAAAATCCGCAGGCTTCTGTAAACTTATTTCTTCTCTTTTTATCACTTTTTTTTTACAACTATTAGAAATTACTCAGTCACAGATTCATGATTGCAATTGTTAAAGACCGATATCGAAAAAAAATTATTTTGTGAAATAATTCTTCCGGTTCTTTGTGAGATAGTTATGAAAATTTGTCAGAACTGCAGTCAATCCGTGGCAGGGAATGTCACTTCCTGTCCGAATTGCGGAAACGAAATCAAAGAAGGCCGAAAGCATATCGATGACTATCTGATTCTATCGGTGTTGCATGAAGGATACTCCTCTATCCTGTGCAAAGCGGTTAAAGAGGGGGGCGAAACCCCTGTCATGATCCGAATTTTTACATCGAATTCCGGGGTCGATGATAAAGTGGCCGCGCGCCTCAAAAGAGAGCTGGAAGAACTGAAAAAGCTTCCCGAAGAATACTTTGTCCGGCATTGTGAAATCAGATACTCATCCGACGGCCTGTGGTACCGGGTCAGTGAATGGGTCGATGCGGAGAACTGGGGAGCATTGCTTTCATCCGGTCAATTTCAGGACTACCGCACCGCTTTCAACATATTTTACAAAATTGCTTCGATTCTTGAAGGGCTTCACAGGATCGGCCATATCATCCCGCATTTGACTCTGGACGATATTATGCTTTTAAAAAACCGGGAGGGCGGCCTTGAAGTTAAGATCGACTATAAACTTTCACGTTTCATAAACCCTCAAATAGATCGACCCAGGCCGATGTTGAAAAAACTATTAAGCTGCCACCCGGACATCATCGGTCAGTGCCCGCTCGATGCCCGCAGTGATATCTGGTCGTTGGGGAAAATTTTTGTGGAATTACTTTCGGGCGATCCCGACATCATTGATTTTTCCGACACAGCCGATGAACTGCCTCTGCCTCCCAAAATCAAAACCTTAATCAAAGTCATGCTGGCTGAAGATTCCAGCTTGCGACCGAGTTCGATGGCGGAAGTCGCGGAATCTCTCGCAAAGGTATCGGACAGGGATATCAAAGCGGCCAGAGCAAAGCAGATCGAATCAGCGTCGGCCCCGATCAAAGCTGTAAATAAACTGAAAAAAAGGACCATTTTCTTTGGGATGCTTTTTGTCTTGATGGTCATCGGGGGGCTTGCATGGAATTATCTATCCGTTAGCCGGAAAGTGCCTGATGCTGTTTTCAGGGATTTTGTCGACCGGTTTGCAAAGTCGGTCGCATTCGTAATGGTTGAATATTCGATCCGCGAAAACAACGATATTTATTATCAAAGCCGAAAAGAGGGGACGGCTTTCCTTGTCGATAAAGAGGGTTACTTGTTGACCAATCGTCATGTCCTCTGCCCCTGGCTGGAAGACCGTGATTTTTATTGGGTCGCGAATAACCTCAGGCAGCAAGGAAAATCGCCTTCCATGGCATATCGAATATTTTTGTGGTTTGAAGGTGAAAAAGCGTTTAAACGCCTGCCGAATTTGACAGGCACACCCGATCTGGGGGATGTTTATGATCTCGAGTCGGCCTTCAGCACGGAAAAAGCACCCCGCCTGAGCATAGCCGGAGTTTCCCAGACGCCGGTAAAGACTTGGCAGATTATTAAATCACCCTTGAGGGACGATTTTGCAGTCATTAAAATCGAAAGGGTTCCCGAAGGACTTAAACCCCTCCCCGTCGATCTTGAAATGGATGTCCGAAAGATTCCCAAATTATCGCCGATCATCACTCTGGGTTTTCCCTTGGGGAGTCTCATACAGGAAAATACCATCAATGTCAGCGTCACCCGGGGAAACGTCCGGCGAACCTTTGAAAGCATGTTTCAAGTGGATACTTCCATCCACCGGGGCAACAGCGGGGGGCCTGTCATTGATACCCGCGGCAAGGTGATTGGAATTGCCTCAAAAGTTGCGTTTGAATGGGCGGAAGCCCCGTTCCCGGTCGCCACGGCCCAGTCTGATATTGGACTGGTATTGCCGGTTACAAAGGCTGTTAGTTTCATTCAAGCCCTCAAAAACGGCGACATAAAATGGAATGGTGTACTTGACCTGACCGTCGACAAAAAACTTAAAAATATCCGGGAAATTGCCAGGGATCACCGCTGGGCGGAGGCACAGGCGCTTGCCGATAAAGCGGTTAAGCTCAACCCTGATCCGAACCTGATAATGGCGGCAGGAATCCTGCATTATTGCGCCGGAGACACTCAGGGTTCAAAAAACTACCTGCGCCAGGCGGTTTCAATCGACCGCGAGAACTACACAGCAAAATTTCTGCTTTATTGGATCAATCGGTCAGCCGGAAAGGCCGGGGAGGATCCCTATCGCCGCGAGCTGCTGGAATTGGGTTGGCGGTCTCCGGGTGAGTTTTCAGGATACCTGGCCCGGGTGGCTGAAGGGCAAGTTGAAGCGAATAAAGCGCTTGCAGGTGGATACTCTGATGCCGAGAAGAGCTGGCTTCATTACGTTGTCGGGTTGACACGCCAAAAACAAAACGATTTTCTCGCTTCAGAAGAATTATTTAAGAAAGCCCTTTTGTCTTCGGAACTTGAAGATTGGGTTTATTTTTTGGCACTTTCCGGGTTGCAGAAGGTCCAAAAAGACCGGTTGAAGCTGTTTGGTGACCGCCGGGCAGAAGCAGACTATCAGGCTGCGGTGGTGCGATTTCAGCAGGAACTGCATGAACGCTATCGGCATAAAAAAGATCAGTTATTTCAGCTTATAGCGATAGTTAACTCCATTAATCAAAAAGAAACCAGCCTGGAAGAAAAAAGAAGTATGCTCACAAAGCTTTTGGAATATAACTATAATCGAGGAGAGATTCTGGTCAGGCTTGCCTTCTCCTTTGCCATGGATAATTTGTGGGATAGTGCCCTGGAATCCGCCAGGGCTTTTTTAGCGAC
>JAGVHJ010000104.1 GCA_020056645.1 Desulfobacterales bacterium | reverse complement strand
GGTGAAGTGGCGTTTCCGCTCACCCGCGCCATGTGCTCTCCTGTATGTGACGGAGCCGCCGCCGTTATTATCTGTTCGAAAGAAAAGGCGTCCCAATATACTTCAAAACCTGTCTGGATCGAAGGCTCGGTGATGGGCAGCGGGAGAATCACCGATCAGATTGAAGATACGTTAACAAAAAGGCTTGCGCCAAAATTATATGAAACCGCGGGCGTTGGACCCAAAGAGATTGATGTGATCGAAGTTCATGACGCCACCAGCCCCTCTGAGATCATCACTTTGATTGAGCTGGGCATTTGTCCAGGAGAAGAGGCTCCGTCATGGATTGAAAATGGCTCTCTGGAAGTGACCGGCAGAATGCCTTCCAATACATCCGGTGGGCTTGTGACAAAAGGACATCCTATCGGCGCAACCGGTCTCGCCCAGATACATGAAATCGTGATGCAGCTCCGGGGCGATGCCGGAAAACGCCAGACCCGTAATCCCAAAATCGGAATGACGCATAACGGAGGGGGCATTTTAGGCGTGGATGCCGCAGCCATGGCGCTTCATATGTTTAAACGATAGCCAAAATCATGGCATGAACATTAACATTTGATCTTACAGGAGTTAAATAAAAATGGAAGAGAGACGCTATTGGAACATGGATATCGAGCCCCTGTTGAATACCCCTGAAATGAAAAAGATTCAGGAAAGTAAACTTCAGGATGCCTTGAAATGGCAATATGAAAATTCACCTTTTAACCGGAAACGATTTGAACAAGCCGGTGTCCAACCAGAAGATATTAAAAACTTCGAGGATTTCTCTTCCGCAATTCCCGTTGCCGGTCAGGAAGAGGTAAGAAATATCATCAATGAGGTTGGATTTGATCTCGATAAATTGATGTTGACGCTTTTTGGCGAAAAACGGATGAAGGATCTATATCTTATCACCACAACATCTGGAACGACCGGTATTCCGACGCCGTACCCGAATTTTGGCGCATCAATCATGGATGCCCAAGAAATCATGTCAAGAGCCGTTTGGCGCATGGGGTTCCGGCCTGGAGATAGGATCGCCCTCTGCTTCGGATTGTCCATGCATGCAGCGGGGACTCCTCAGATATTGTGGTTTAATAAATATCCGGGAATCACCATGATACCGATCGGCGCGGAAGCGGGTACAGAAAAAATACTCCAATTCATTCAGCTTTTTAAAGCGAATATTTTTAGCGGAACGCCTTCTCTGGCGCTTCATTTAATTGAAAGGTGCCCCGAGGTTTTAAAAATTCCGGTCAAGGCTCTAGGTATTAAAATTCTCATGCTTGGCGCGGAACCGGGAGCGGGCATACCCGAAGTCAGGCAGCGACTCGAGACCGAATATGGCGCGAAGGTTTTTGACGCGGGTGGAGGATATGGGTGCTCATGCGACTACCCCGTGTATCAGGGAATGCATTGGCTGGCGGATGACTATGCCTACTATGAATTGATCGACCCTGAAACCATGAGGCCGGTTCCCATGGAAAACGGCGCTACAGGCATTATGGCGGGAACCTCTTTAAATCCGCAAGGCGCGGTCTGGTTTGATATGCGGTTTACTCTGATGGATATCCATCAGGTGTTTACAGATCCTTGCCCTTGCGGGAAGAGTGGCTTCCGGTATAAAATAGTGGGGCGTGCGGACGATATGCTTAAAGTAAAAGGGGTGCCTGTTTATCCGGCGGCCATAGAGGGAGTGATCCACTCATTCCCAGAAAAACTGACCGGCGCATTCCGGGTGGTCTTGGATGAGCCGCCCCCCCGGGTCGTTCCTCCCTTGAAGCTTAAGATCGAATATGTGGATGGCGTCCGGGAAGAAGAACTCCCTCAAATCGAAAAAGAAGTCAAAGATCGAATGCACGCGATTCTTAAAATCAGACCGGCTATTACCTGGCTCAAAAGCAACACATTGGATAGAAGCACCAAAAAAACGCAATTTTTGGAAAAAACCTATATTTGATACCCCGAAAGGAACTATATGAAGTTACTGATCCAGCACTTCATTCATTACCATCGATACCTTCTCTGTTTTGAGAAAATTTTGGTTCGTTTTATCCTTCTTTCTATTATTGTTTTATCATTTGGCCAGGTTGTGATTAGAAATCTTTTTTCGACGGGTTTTATGTGGCTGGACGAGCTTTTCAAGATAGGGTTGTTGTGGCTTGCATTCATTGGAGCCGCCTTGGCCACTGAATACCATAGGCATATCAAGATAGAGATCCTTTCAAGGCAGATACATAGTGAGAAGATGAATAAAATCATTGAGATTTTCGTTCTTATGTTTACATCATCCATTTGTGTTCTTCTTCTTGTGGCGGCCATTCAATTAATTATGTCAGAAAGCAGATATTCGATAAGCCTTCTGTTTCGCGGCATACCGGATTGGGTTTTTTTACTGATCATTCCCTATGCATTTCTCGTAATGGCGGTGCGCTATATCGTCTATATCGGAAAAATTTTCTATGGAGATCAATTGCAAATAGAACCGGAGGAAGAGTTTGAATCAAAATTAAAAGGGATGCTTTAGGTAAAAAACGAGTAATCCTATTACGCTAAGGTGGTTTTTATATGGATTTTTTGACACTATGGATAGTAATTTGTTTTGTTGCGGCGATCCTCTTTGGAGCACCCTTATTCGCGATCATGGGGGGAGGCGCTGTCTTTTTATTCAAATTCATCACACAAACCAACATCACCATTCCCATAACCGAAATCTGTAAGCTGGCCAATGCGCCAGGTATTATTGCGTTGCCCTTATTTATTTTCACCGGTTTTTTGTTCGCCGAAAGCAATTTTTCAGACAGACTGGTTAAAATTTCAAATGCGGCGCTTGGCTGGATTCCGGGAGGACTTGCCGTTGTTACGGTTCTCTCCTGCACCATCTTCACGGCAATGACCGGAGGAAGCGCCATAACGATTGTGGCCGTGGGTGGGGTTCTTCTACCATCATTACTCAATTATAATTACGATAAATCGTTTTCCCTGGGGCTTGTGACAGCCGCCGGAAGTTCCGGTGTTCTTTTCGCGCCAAGTCTTCCCATCATCATATACGGGATGGTGGCCAAGGTGGATATTACGGAACTATTTATCGCCGCAATTTTACCGGGAATACTCATCGTTCTCTTTCTTTCAATTTATGGAATCTTTTATGGTGTGACGCGTAAGGTTCCATCCACGCCTTTTTCGATGAAAAACCTCCTCAAGTGCCTATGGGAG
>JAGVHJ010000308.1 GCA_020056645.1 Desulfobacterales bacterium | reverse complement strand
TTTCGCAAGGCCCTTGAAGAGGGTAAAAATATGGTCGAGGCGGCCCGCCAGGTCAAGAGTCAACGATTTGTTCCAGCACTGCTGTGGACAGCCGCCTGCATGGGTTCCTGTGTCCTTTTGAACATTGACGATCCCATGATCGCCGTCGACCTCGGGGCGGTTAATGCCCTCGCAAACCAGGCTTGTGCGCTGAATGACGTTTATTTCCACGGATTCGCCTATTTGTTCGTCGGAACGGTCAACAGCATCCTTCCGGCCACCTTTGGCGGGGATAGGCAGCGGGCGGAATTGGCCTTTAAAACGCTCTCCACCTTGAATGAGGATAAATTTCTTCTCTCCAAGGTGTTTTACGCCAAGTTTTTCCTGACCGATGCAAAACTGTCAAAAGAGATCATGCAAGGGGTTGTCGATTCGCCGGATAAACTGATGCCGGATATCGAGTTGATGAACCAGATCGCCAAGGCGAAAGCCAGACATTACATCAAGGTGAAGGAGAGTATGTAGGTTATGAAAATTCTCTACAAAATCGAACGATTCCTTTACAATATCGAATTAACGGCCATTGTGCTTCTGCTTCTTGCTCTCTCGGTTTTTGCCTTCAGTCAGGTGGTGTTGAGGAATCTCTTTTCCTATTCCATTATCTGGATGGCGGTTTTCAACAACATGGCCCTCCTGGTCTTAGCCATGCTGGGCGCAAGTGTCGCCACCTGTAGCTTTGAAAGAAGACATATCAACATCGATTTGTTTCAGGGAATTCTCAAGCCTCCCTACAACAAGTACCTCTCCGTTTTTATTAACCTCACCGCCAGCACGGCATGCCTCCTCTTCTTTTTTTTCGCCGCGCACTATGTGTTTGTATCCAAAACCGTGGGGAAGGTGGAGGGCCCCATCTATACGCCGGAGTGGGTCATCGCGTTGATATTTCCCGTTTGTCTTCTCTCCATGTCATACAAATTTTTCCTGGGTTTTTTAACGGATGTGATTGAAATCCGGACCCAAAAAAAACAATAGTCGAAACAATAACATCAAACGGAGGATGGCGTGAGCTTCATTACTTTAGGGCTAATTGTGCTGGCGATATTCGGGACGCCCCTGTTTATTATCATCGGCGGTGCTGCGTTTGCAAATTTTCATTATGTTATCGGCATCCATCCCGCCACCTTGTTCACCGATTTTTACAGGCTCACCACCATGCCTGTGTTTGTGGCGATTCCCCTTTTTATCTTTTCCGGATACCTTCTCGCGGAGAGCCGGGTTCCCGAAAAGATGCTTCGTTTCACCAACTCCCTTCTGGGGTGGATGCCAGGGGGCCTTTGTCTCGCGGCCCTGATCGCCTGTTCCATCTTCACGGCCTTCACGGGGGCAAGCGCCATCACCATCGTTGCCATTGGCACCCTTCTCTATCCCGCGTTTATAAAGGAAAACTATCCCGAAAGTTTCACGTTGGGGCTCATCACCACCAGTGGCAGTCTGGGCACTCTCTTCATGCCGTGTCTGCCGCTTATTCTCTATGGCGTCATCGCCAGTCAGCAGGCCCCGCTGAATGTAGAAAATATGTTCGTTGCGGGACTGATTCCCGGGATCTTGCTACTGGTTCTCTTGTGGATCTATTCCTTTTTTTTCGCCATAAAATACACCCAGAAGAAAAAATTTCTCTTTTCGGAAATCGTTGCTTCCGTAAAGGACATTGTCTGGGAGCTGCCGCTCCCCTTTTTCATTATCGGTGGTATCCTGGGAGGCCTCTTCTCCGCGCCCGAGGCCGCAGCGGTGACCGTTATTTATCTCTTTTTGGTTGAAATGTTCATTACCCGCGACATGACGGTAACGAAGCTCATCGGCGTTATCAAAAACAGTATGATCATGAACGGTTCCATTCTGATCATCGTTGGCATGGCCCTTGGGCTTACCGACGTTTTCGTGACCCTCTCCATTCCCGACAAGCTTTTTGCCATCATCAGCGCTCATGTGACCAACAAGTACGCCTTTCTTTTTCTCCTCAATATTTTTCTGGTCTTCGTGGGCATGGCCATGGACATCTTCTCCGCATGCGCCGTGGTGGTGCCCATCGTGGTGCCCATTGCTCTCAAGTACAATATCGATCCCATTCACCTGGGCATTATTTTTCTGACCAACCTGGAGCTTGGTTTTTTAACGCCACCCGTCGGCATGAGTCTCTTCATTTCGTCGATCAAATTTAACAAGTCCTTCCCCGCGATTGTGAAATCGGTTGTCCCGTTTGTGATTATTCTCGTGGTTGGCCTTGTTCTAATCACCTATATCCCGGAACTCTCGCTCTACCTGCTCAAATTCACCAGCCAGAAAGAGCTCATCAATCCCACGGATCTTTTATAGAGTAAGATGCCAGAAAGAAGCGGGCGGTTATTCAACCGCCCGCTTGATTGGCTATCTCTGATCTGATCGCGTCTATTCGGCGACCACAAAAGCGTTGGGGAATTCAGTTGCTGATATTCTCTGTTCGAAATTTCTTGCCGCGTAGAGATTGGAGAATCGTCCCACGCGAACCCGGTAGAAGGTTTCAGCGCCTTGTTGGAAGAGAACGAAATGGGGATTCTGGTATTTCCGGGCGAGGGTTGCTACTAATGCTTCGGCGTTTGCACGCTGCTTGAAAGCTCCTACTTGAATCACGAAATTGCCGCTATAGTAGTCTCCTGGAATAAAATGGGTGGGCGCATCAAGGGGTTCATTGGGGCCCGGCGCTCCCAGGGCGACGACTTCCACGGGCGCGGTTCCCGGACCCACGATGCCGAGTCTCTTTGCCGCCGTGAAGGATAGGTCGATCACCCTTCCGGAAACAAACGGCCCACGGTCATTGACCCTAAGCTTAATCTCTTTGCCGTTCATCTTGTTTTTCACGCGGACCCAGGTGCCCAGGGGAAGGGTTTTATGAGCGGCGGAGACGCCATACATGTTATAGATTTCCCCATTGGCGGTCGGTTTTCCATGAAAATCTTTTCCATACCATGACGCCAGGCCTTTTTCTTTAAAACCCCTGGCATGGGGAATCGGGTAATACCATGTGTTCCCAATTTTATAGGGCGCTAACTTTCCAGGAGATGGGGGAATGGGCGCCGATACAACGGGAGATGGAGCCCTATCGGGCGTTTCCGGCAGGGGGGCCTGGGAAACGCATCCATAAAAAGTCAGAAAAAACAGGAAAGCGGCTCCTGTGTTGACCGTTCTATTTCGAAGAAAAGGAATTTGACGCATATTAAACCCTCGTTACCGCATTTCAGATACTATCCTTGCTTTTCAAGGGCTACTTCAAGAACTGTGATCATTTTTTCAACATAGTGGAACTGAATCGCCTTTTTCACCTTATTGGGAATCTCATCCAGCTCCTGCCGGTTGGATTCGGGGAGGATGATGGTTTTAATACCGGCCCGGTGGGCGGCCAGCACTTTTTCCTTGACGCCGCCAACGGGCAGGACCAGACCTCGTAACGTGATCTCTCCGGTCATGGCCATCTTATTCACAACCAATCTGCCGGTAGCAAGGGAGGTGAGGGCCGTCAGCATGGTGACGCCTGCGGATGGACCATCCTTGGGAATCGCTCCCGCCGGTACATGGATGTGGATGTCGTGGGTTGCGAAAAACGCTTCATCCACCTTCAATTTTTTGGCGTT
>JAGVHJ010000138.1 GCA_020056645.1 Desulfobacterales bacterium | reverse complement strand
GTCACTTCACAAAAGGGCCTTTTCGCCACTGAAACAAGGCCATACTGAATAGTTACCAAAAATCAATGAATCACTGGGGGGCGGGCACCATTTCAACCTTGATTGTACTCTCGGCAAGAAGGTTGATATTCAGGCCAAAGTTCTCAAATGAGTTTAGCAACAATGTATTTGCCAGTTCATTCGCGTCTCCCTGGTATCGGACAAGGAGTGTCGTCCTACCCGATTCCATCTCCTTTAGTTGGATTCCTTTTACACCTTGAGTTTTGCTCAAGGCCTCCCTGAAGGCGACAAAGTGCGACAATTCATTTGTTCCATATACATTAACCGTGACGTCGGTCTCTTTTCTGTCTGGCTTGATCCATCCTGATAGAATCATAGGGCCTATATCCTGGGCGGTCATCAAGGCCACTTTTGAGAGAACCGCCTTGCTTCCGGTAATGTCATCCTTGTCCGCCAGGACAGCTGTTTTCTCAGCGGATGCGATTTCAGTGCCGGTTCCTGCGCGGTATGCTTTAATCGAGAGCTTTCCGGTAAAGGATTTGAGCCCCCCGCCCATGGTGTTCGCCGCGCGAACGACCTGCGCCGACCCTGTAATCACAACATCCGCCTTATATCTGGCGGCCATTTCCATCACAGCAGGAAGATCAAGGGTCGCGTTATAAAATAGCCCCTCTTCTCCTGGCGGGCGTGCTGCATCCATGGCCACATGGTCGATCACGGAGAATCCCTTTTTTTGAAGGCTCTCTGAAATGGCTTTCTCGGAGGCGGTGACGGCCTCTTTCATTCCTTTTCCCCACCAGTATTGAATCGCGACATCTTCGAGATTTTCTTCGGCAACAAGAAATAAAATTCCGGGCATGGAGGCCTGGGTTCCTCCAATCCCTGATTCAATAAGCAATTGCATAAAGCGGGTTACTAAAACCGTAGCTTCAAGCATGACCCGGTAGTATTTCCCGGACTTATCTTCCGCCAATATTTTATACTCTTGAATCAGGCCGTCCTTATGCTGATACAGAATGGCGTTCAGGGCTTTGAAGTTGGTGGAGAGGGATTCCGTAGGCAGCATGCCTGCCAGAATTGTTTCAAGGGCCGATATCAGGGCATCGGATATGGCTTTCTCCCTAGCGTTCGTGGCGTCGGCCCCACTGACAATTTGGCCGGTTCCCATGGTGACGACAATGGTTGTCCGAGGCAGCTCTTCGGATCGGCTGAAGCCCGGCGTCGTCAGAATAAGCAAAAACATCAGCGTGAAAAATAAACGATGGGTTTTTAAGATTTTTCCTTTTCTCATTTTTTTTATCGCTCCAACCTCCCATGTCATATGTAGAAATGGGTCATCAGGTTTTCCGTAAAAGGGTATAGTCCGCAAGGTCTCTTAAAACATTTTTTTCATGGGAAAGGGGAAACCGGTCAAGGGCCGCTTTTGCCTGATCGACCTGCTCCTCGGCCATACGCCGTGTATATTCTATTCCCCCATATGTCTCCAGCAGATTATTGAAGAGCATAAAGTCAACAGCGGTGATGCCGTCACGCTTCTTAATGGTATCTTCCATGGCTTTTACGTCATCGTTTTTGTTTTTCAAACGGGCTTTTTCCAAGGCATGGATTACGGGGAGGGTTAATTTCCCTTCTCTCAAATCGGCGCCGGGTTTCTTTCCGCTATCTTTGGAATCCGAAGTGTAATCGAGAAGATCATCGGCCATCTGAAAGGCCATACCCAGATGGTATCCATAATCGGCCAGCGCTTTTTCCTCTGGTTCGGTGGCGTTGGCGATCATCGCGCCGGTTCTGCATGCCCCGCGTATGAGGATGGCCGTCTTTTTTTCAATGGTTTTAAGATACTCTTCTTCCGAAAGATCAATCTTTCCTTTGTTGATGAGCTGAAGAATCTCCCCTTGGGTCATGCTTTCGGTGATCTCAGCTATGATTTGAATCAATTCTTTTTTTTCATAGGAGAGGGCGATGGAGAGTGTCCGGGCAAGTAGAAAATCTCCGATCAGGACTGCGGTGGCGTTATTCCACACGGCATGGATGACCGGACGGCCCCGCCTGAGCGTCGCCTCGTCCACCAGATCATCATGCATGAGGGATGCGGTGTGCATGTATTCAAATATGGTGGATATGGTTTTATCAAGTTCTCCTTGATAACCGCATATTTTGGCGCATAAAACCGTTAGCAACGGACGGATTCTTTTTCCCCCGGAAAACATGATATGGTTCGCCACCTTTGTAATGATATCGGCAAAGGGGTTCAGATTATCGAAGAGCGCTTTTTCGATATTTTCCAAATCATCGTTTACAGCGGATAAAATTTTATTTTTCAGGTCTGTCATGTAAGCTCCCCAACAATATCATAATCGTGAACCTCACGGATAGTCACGCTTGCAAAATCCCCAATGGTCAACCCTTCTCCCCGGATGATCGTTTCCCCATCCACTTCGGGGGCCTGAAACGAGGTGCGGCCAACATAGAGTCCGCCGGCCCCTCTTTTTTCAACAAGCACCTTAACCGTTTTATTCAAATGTTTCCGGTTTTTTTCAAGAGAAATTTTCGCCTGGGAGGTCATCAGCGTAGTGCGGCGCTTTTTCGCCGTTTGTTTTGGCACATGCCTGGGAAGATGATGGGATGGAAGATCATCTTCATCGGAATAGATAAAAACGCCCAGGTGATCGAAACGGATCTCATTGATAAAATCATGGACTATTCGGAAATCTTTCTCCGTTTCTCCGGGAAAGCCGGTAATCAGAGTGGTCCTTAACGTTGCATCGGGGATTACTGTTCGGATTTTTGAAAAAAGATCTCTTAAAAAAGGCGGATCATAGGGACGGCCCATTTTTTTCAAAACCGTGGCGCTCGCATGCTGGAGCGGCAGATCAAAATAGGCGCAGATATTTTCATGGGCGCTTATAGTGTGGATGATCCGGTCATCCATGCTCGCCGGGTGGCCGTATAGCACCCGTATCCAGACATGGGGTGAAATTCCGGCAAGGCTTTCAAGAAGCGCTCCAAGGCCTGTTTCGGGTGTAAGGTCCCTGCCATAAAAGGTGGACTCCTGGGCGACCAGCACGATCTCTTTCACCCCGGAATCGATGAGCCGTTCGCACTCCTTCCGGATATCGGCAATGCTCCGGCTACGGTGTCTTCCCCGCAACTTGGGAATAATGCAATAGGTGCAGTGGCTGCTGCACCCTTCAGCGATTTTTACATAGGCCATGTGCGGCGTGCTTCGTATTCGCGGCGTGTCACAGGTTTGCAGATCCATCTGATCCGGGTCTGGCCAGAGGGCTTTTTTTCTGGCGGTTTTCTGGTCGAGATCCTCAATCACCGCTTCCACCTGATCATAGGCGCCGGTGCCGATGAAGGCGTCCACCTCGGGCAGCGACTCCACGATGTCGTTTTTAAATCGTTCGGGTAGGCAGCCGGCGACGATCAGGTATTTCAGTAGCCCTGTTTTTTTATTCTCTGCAAGCTCAATGATTGTGTCAATCGACTCCTGAACCGCATCCTTTATAAATCCACAGGTATTGACGACAATAACCTCTGCGCGCGATGGATCGTATACAATCTCCTGTTGGGCCGCTACCAGCCGGCCGATCATAAGCTCCGTGTCAACCCGGTTTCTTGCACAGCCAAGACTTGAGAGATAGATTCGCATCCGGCGTTATTTTCCGGTAAAAATCGGAGCTCGTTTTTCCGCGAATGCGGATACGGCCTCCATGAGATCGTTGGAAGGAACGATATTCGCGCTCATGGACGCCACATACTTCAATCCCTCCTCAACGGATTTTCCAATTCCGTAATTCAGGACATCTTTTGAAGCCTGAACAGCCAGGGGTGATTTTTCGGAGATTTCCAAAGCCATTTTTTCAGCCTCCACAAAGAGGATCTCCTTGTTGGGGAACACGTTGTTCACCAGGAGAATTTCTTTCGCCCGAATGGCCCCAAAATCTTTGGCCGTGAACGCGAGCTCCCGTGCGATTCCTTGACCGACAATATGGGGAAGCCGTTGTAAAACGCCCACATCCGCAACAAATCCAACGGCGGCTTCTCTCAAGGAGAAGACGGCGTCCTCGGAACAGAGCCGGATATCGCAGGCGGTAATCATATCGAGGCCTGCTCCGACACAGTGTCCATGCACCGCGGCGATCACTGGCTTTCTGCACCAGGCGATGCAGCTGATGGCGTCCTGAAGGGGATATATTTTTTTCAAGAACTTCCGCTTAACGGCGCCCTTCTGCTCCTGATCCATGATTTCCGGCATTTCACCAACCATGCCGAAAAGATCGATCCCAGCGGAAAAGCACTCTCCCTTTCCTGCGATGATGACCGCTCGAATATCATCATCCCTGTCAAGATCATCGAATATGGGGAGTGTTTCTTTCCAGGCAGGAGGATTCATGGCGTTTTTCTTT